>JAQGII010000454.1 GCA_028291305.1 Caulobacteraceae bacterium | reverse complement strand
CCGGCGCGCTGGGTGACAATTTCCTCAGCTCCGAGTGCGTTTCCTGCGGCGCCTGCGTGCAGGCCTGCCCGACCGCGACGCTGACCGAAAAATCCGTGATCGAGATCGGCCAGCCCGAACATTCGGTGGTGACGACCTGTGCTTACTGCGGCGTCGGCTGCACCTTCAAGGCCGAGATGCGCGGCGAGCAGCTGGTGCGCATGGTCCCGTGGAAGGACGGCAAGGCCAACCACGGGCATTCCTGCGTCAAGGGCCGCTTCGCCTGGGGCTACGCGACCCACCGCGAGCGCGTGCTCAATCCGATGATCCGCGCGTCGATCCACGAGCCGTGGCGCGAAGTCTCCTGGGAGGAGGCGATCGCCTACACCACCAGCGAGTTCAAGCGGATCCAGGAGAAGTACGGCAAGCGTTCGATCGGCGGCATCACCTCCAGCCGCTGCACCAACGAAGAGACCTTCCTGGTGCAGAAGCTGGTCCGCCAGGGCTACGGCAACAACAACGTCGACACCTGCGCCCGCGTCTGCCACTCGCCGACCGGCTACGGCCTCAGCCAGACCTACGGCACCTCGGCCGGCACCCAGGACTTCGACAGCGTCGAGGACACCGACGTGATCCTGGTGATCGGGGCCAATCCGCCCGACGCCCACCCGGTGTTCGCCTCGCGCATGAAGCAGCGCCTGCGGCCCGTCAGCGAAGGCGGCGGGGGCGCCAGGCTGATCGTGATCGACCCGCGCAAGACCGACCTGGTGCGCAGCGCCCACATCAAAGCCGACTTCCACCTGCCGCTGCGCCCCTCCACCAACGTGGCCATGCTCAACGCCCTGGCCCATGTGGTCGTCACCGAGGGCCTGGTGGACGAGCAATTCGTGCGCGAGCGCTGCGACTGGGACGAATTCCAGGAGTGGGCCGAGTTCGTCGCTCGTCCCGACCACAGCCCCGAGGCGGTGGCGGACTATCTGGGCGTGCCCGCCGCCGACGTGCGCGGCGCCGCGCGCCTCTACGCCACCGGCGGCAACGCGGCCATCTACTACGGCCTGGGCGTCACCGAACACAGCCAGGGCTCCACCGCGGTCATCGCCATCGCCAACCTGGCCATGGCCACCGGCAACATCGGCCGCCGCGGCGTGGGCGTGAACCCGCTGCGCGGGCAGAACAACGTGCAGGGCTCCTGCGACATGGGCTCGTTCCCGCACGAGCTGTCGGGCTACCGCCACATCTCCAACGAGGCGGTGCGCCAGCAGATCGACGCCATGTTGACCACCAAGCTCGACCACGAGCCGGGCCTGCGCAACCCCAACATGTTCGACGCCGCCATCGACGGCGTTTTCAAGGGCCTGTACTGCCAGGGCGAGGACATCCTGCAGTCCGACCCCGACACGGCCCACGTCTCGGCCGGCCTCGCCGCCTTGGAATGCCTGGGGGTGCAGGACCTGTTCCTCAACGAGACGGCCAACTACGCCCACGTCTTCCTGCCGGGCTGCTCCTTCCTGGAGAAGGACGGCACCTTCACCAACGCCGAGCGCCGCATCCAGCTGGTGCGCAAGGTGATGGCGCCCAAGAACGGCTACGGCGACTGGGAAGTCACCCAGCTGCTGGCCAACGCCATGGGCCTGGACTGGCGCTACGAGCACCCCTCCCAGATCATGGACGAGGTCGCCGCCCTGACCCCGACCTTCGCCAACGTCTCGTTCGAGATGCTGGCGGAGAAGGGCTCGGTGCAGTGGCCGTGCAACGACGCCGCGCCGGACGGCACGCCGATCATGCACGAGCAGGCTTTCGTGCGCGGCAAGGGCCGCTTCATGCTGACCGAATACGTGCCCACCGACGAGAAGGTCGGCCCGCGCTTCCCGCTGCTGCTGACCACCGGCCGCATCCTCAGCCAGTACAACGTCGGCGCCCAGACGCGGCGCACGGCCAACTCCACCTGGCACGAGGAGGACGTGTTGGAAATCCATCCGCAGGATGCCGAGGACCGCGGCATCAACAACGGCGACCTGGTCAAGCTGAAGAGCCGCGCCGGGGCCATCGCCCTGCACGCCAAGATCACCGACAAGGTCGCGCCGGGCGTCGTCTATACGACCTTCCACCACCCCGACACCCAGGCCAACGTGATCACCACCGACTACTCCGACTGGGCGACCAACTGCCCCGAGTACAAGGTCACGGCGGTGCAGGTGGCCCTGGCCAACGGTCCCACCGAGTGGCAGCAGCGCTACGACATCTTCGCCCGTGACAGCCGCCGCGTGGCGGCCGAGCCCGCCGAGTAAGCCATGGGCCATTCGCAGTTCGACGACGAAGAGCACATCGAGACCACCGGCGACGAGCGGCTGGTCTACATGGCCAACCAGATCAGCCGGTTCTTCGCCTCCCAGCCGCACGAGCGCGCGGTGCAGGGCGTGGCCAAGCACATCGCCGACTTCTGGGACCCGCGCATGCGCCGGCACATCCGCGCCCATTGCGAAGCTGGCGGCGCGGGCCTTGATCCCATCGCGCGCGAAGCCATCTCTACCTTGCAAAAGTAGAGCTTCCGTCCGCCCCCGGGGCGGACGACGCGATGAACCTATGGAAACGCCTCACCAGGACACATGACAGGAGATTAGG
>JAQGII010000394.1 GCA_028291305.1 Caulobacteraceae bacterium | reverse complement strand
GCGCCGCCCAGCAGGTTGCGCCGGCTCGGGCCTCGAGGGTCAAGCGGGTCGTCCATGGGCGCCTCCAACGGTTTGTCGGCTGACAACCCGGAGGCGATCGGCGGAGTTCCGCGACCGCCCGCGGCGCCGCCGAAACCGCCGTCGCCTGAGCAACCCTTGTGCATCCGGGCCAATCGTCGCCTGACCGGCGAGCTTTGGTTGCGCCCGCCGGCCGCCGGGCGATCCTCGGGTAGTCCCTGCAGTCGCGCGCCGACGGGGCGCGCGGTCACCCGGTTGGAGGACCCCATGCGTAATCCCGACACCCAAGCCGGATCGATCGGCCGGCGCCTGTTCCTGCGTGGGGCCGCCCTGGCCGCCGCCGCGCCCATCCTGACCGAGGCGCACTTCGCCCGTGCGGCCGACGCGCCTGTGAAGGGCGGCATGGCCCTGCACGGCCAGGGCATCGACCTGCCCCCGGCCGACGCCGTGCTGATCAACGCCAACGAGAATCCGCTGGGGCCCTGCAAGGCGGCCTGCGAGGCCATCGCCAACATCGCGCCGATGGGCGGTCGCTACGACCTGTTCGGCGAGACCGCCAAGCTGAAGGCCACCTTCGCCATGCAGCACGGGCTGAAGGAAAGCCATGTGGAGGTCTACGCCGGCTCGTCCGAGCCGCTGCACTATTCGGTGCTGGCCTTCACCTCGCCGACCCGCAGCTTCGTCACCGCCGATCCGTCCTACGAGGCGGGCATGGTGGCGGCCCAGACCACTAAGGCCAGGATCGTCAAGGTTCCCCTGACCAAGGACTACGCCCACGACCTCAAGGCCATGGTCGCCGCCGACCCCAACGCCGGGGTCATCTACGTCTGCAACCCCAACAACCCCACCGGCACCGTCACCGCCAAGGCGGACATCCTGTGGGCGCTGGATAACAAGCCCGCGGGATCGATCTTGCTGGTGGACGAGGCCTATATCCACCTGTCGGACGCCCAGGACGTGCTGGACATGGTGGCCGCCGACAAGGACCTGATCGTCCTGCGCACCTTCTCCAAGATCTACGGCATGGCCGGCATCCGCTGCGGCCTGGCCGCGGGGCGGCCCGACCTGCTGGCCAAGCTGCAGCCGTTCGGCCAGAACGCCATGCCGATCACCGGCTCCACCGCGGCGCGCATGTCGCTGCTCGACGAGACCCTGGTGCCCAACCGCAAGAAGCTGATCGGCGACACCCGGCGCGACACCGTCGCCTGGCTGAAGGCCAACCGCTACAACGTCTACGGCGATCCGCAGACCAACTGCATGATGATCGAGACGGGCCACGTCGGCGCCTCGGTGATCAAGGCGATGAAGGCCAAGAACGTGTGGATCGGCCGCACTTGGCCGATCTGGCCCACGGCGGTGCGCATCTCGGTGGGTACGCCCGAGGAGATGGCCAAGTTCAAGATCGCCTTCAAGGCGGTGATGGACGACCACGCCCTGGCCGCGGCCAAGGGCGCTCCGCTGACGGCGGTGGCCGCCGGGGCGCAGACGCAGTTCCCGCAGCTGTCGTAGGAGGCGGGAGGAGGGGGACCGCCAGGCGACCACTCCTCCTCCGATCTCCGACGCCTCTAGTAGTCGTTGCTGGCGCGGCCCAGCACGAAACCGACCGCGAGGCCGATGGCCAGGGCGGTTCCGGCCGACAGCGAGACCACCAGCACGGGCTTGTCGGCGGCGGTCTGCTTGGCGATCTGCGCCTGGGCGGCGGCCCAGTCGCGGACGGCTTCGGCGGAGTTGGCGACATGGTCGCGGACGGCCGCGCCGTGTTCCTTCAGAGCGGCCCAGCGGTCGGACTGCTCGTCGGACGCGAAGGAGCGCGCCTCGCCGCGGCGTTGGCCGTTGAAGGCTTCGTCGATTTCGTCAGCGGTGATGCGGGCGCCGGGGGTTCCGCGCTGTCCGAGGTTCTGCTCCTCGGTGCCGTCGCCCATCATGCCGGGGTGCGGGTCGTCCATCGTTGAGGTAGGGGTCATGGCAATCCTCCAAGACCAGATCAAACACGGCCCCGGCCGCAACGTTCCACCTCCGGCGCGGCGCCGCGCAAGCTTGGCCTTGGGAACGCAACCGCTGCTGTTCCCTTATCCATCGATACCTCTGCTGGAGAATGGCCCATGGTTCGTCCCTTGCTTCTCGCCGGCGCCGCGACCCTGACGGCCGCCGTGCTGGCCGCCGCCGCCCACGCCCAGCCGCCGGCCATGCCGATGGCGCCCCTGGCGACCCTCGACTTCATCCGCGCCGCCTCCACCACCGACACCTATGAACGCGAGGCGGGCCAGGTGGCCGCCCGGCGCGCCATGAGCGCGGAGGTGCGGCAGTTCGGCGGCATGATGAGCAAGAACCACGCCAAGACCACGGCCGCGCTCAAGCGGGCCGTCGCCGCCGCCCACCTGCACGAGGCGCCCGGTCCCGCGCTGTCGCCCGACCTCGACAAGCTGCTGGGCGAGCTGAGGGGCGCTGCGCCGCCCGCCTTCGACCGGCAGTACATCCACGACCAGATCATGGTCCACGAGAAGGCCCTGGGCACGATAAAGGGCTACGCCATGCGCGGCGACAATCCCGTGATCCGCGAGGCGGCGGCCAAGACCGTGCCGATTGTCGAGGAGCACCTGCGCCGGGCGCGCGAGATCGAGGACCATCTGCCCCGGGGCTAGAAGTTGAACCGCTCGTCCTGCTGCGAGCCCTTCCTGAAGCCGCTGAGCCGCCAGGTCAGGCCGACATAGGTCGCGCGGCCGATCTGGGTGCGGGTGGAGACGTCGTGCACCGTGGCCGTCTCGATCACCGTCTTCTCGCCCCGCGAATTGAACACATCCGACACCGTGACCACGGCCGCGAGGCTGGCCCCCAGGTCGTGCCGAAAACCCAGGTCCGCGCCGGCGTTGGGCTGCCGGTAGCCCTGGGGCATCAGGCGCAGGGCGTTATAGTTGGCGCTGAGCTGCAGCAGGTCCTTGGGGAACGGGCGCCAGCTGACGCTGGCCTTGCCGCTGTAGCTGAACTGGGTGCGGGCGCCGGAGAAGCCCTCGTTGGCGGTGGCGACCTGGTTGTCGAACACATAGGCGTTGAGGCTGTAGCTGAAGGTCTTGCTGGGCTTGCCGTTGGCGGCGAAATCGAACCCCGTGGAGCGGATCCGGCCGAGGTTCTCCTTGGTCGACAGCAGCAGCGTGGGGCCGACCGGAAGGGTCACGTCGCTCAGCGCGTTCTCGGTCTGGCGGAAGTAGGCGGTGACCGACCTGGACGCCTTGGGATCGGAGTCCTGCCAAGTGGCCTCCAGCGCATGGGTCATCTGCGGCGTCAGGCGCGGGTTGCCGGCGCTTTCGTTGAAGGCGTCCTGCACCACCACGAAGGGGTTGAGGTCGTCGGCCCCCGGCCGGTTGGCCCGCACGCTGTAGCTGGCCTTCAGAGTCTGCGTCCCCTTCAGCGGATATTCCAGATGCAGGCTCGGATAGGCGCGCAGATAACCTGAATGGCCCACCAGGCCGGAGGTCTGCTGGTCGGTGTCGATCGACACCTGCTCCACGCGCAGGCCCGCCAGGACCGTCAGCTTGCCGACCGGCTGCTGCCAGGTGGCGAACAGGGCGTGGATGGTCTGGCCGACGGCGAAGCGGTTGGTCTGGGCCAGGTTGGGCGTGAGCGCGCCGGACACCGGGTCGATGGCGTCCGCCCCGTTGAAGAAGACGGAGTCGTCGCGCTGCAGCTGGTAGCCGACGTCCAGCTTGGCCCCGCCGGACAGGGGCCGTTTGTATTCCGCGGACAGCTGCTTCTGCACATGGCGGCTGTCGGACACCTGGTCGTCGGCGGTGTCGGGGCCGGGCGGCAGCAGGTAGGTGTTGCGGTAGGTGTGGCGCTCGCTGTCGTCGTCGCGGCTCAGCTGCACGTCGATGGTGAGTTCGTGACCCTCGCCGGCGAAGCTGTGGCGGTACTTGGCCGAGATGTCCTTGTCGAGCCCGCCCTCGCCGCCGCCGCCGACGCGCCGGTAGTCGCCGACGGGGCTGCTGGCCAGCGCGTGCTCCCAGCTGCGCGGCTGGGCGGTGCGGTCGTGGTAGGACAGGTCGAGGTCCAGGTTGTCCTTCTCGCCCAGCTCGAAGCTGGCCCCCGCATAGCCGCCCTTCGACGAGCGCTGGGTGGTCCCCAGCCCGATCTGCTCGCTGGTCACCCCGGTGGCGCTGTTGGCGCGCAGGGTGTCGCTGCGGCGCTTGCGGCCGTCGGTGCGCAGGTTGAAGCCGCCGTAGACCGTCACCTTGCCCATGCCGTAGCCGCCGTTGATCCCGAGGTTGTAGCGCCCCTCCGAGCCGAGGTTGGCGCGCAGCACGCCGGTGGGGCCGGGGCGGTAGTTCTTCTTGGTGACGATGTTGATGATGCCGGCCGAGCCGTCCGGGCTGAACCGGGCCGACGGGTTGGTGATCACCTCGATGCTGTCGACCGCGTCGGCGCCCAGCATCTGCAGCACCGCTCCGCGGTCGGCGCCGCTGAACATCGGCGAGGGCCGGCCGTTGATCATGATCTGCACGCTGGAGTCGCCGCGCAGGCTGGGGTTGCCGTCGACATCGACGTCCACGGAGGGCAGGCCGCGCAGCACGTCGGCCACCGAGCCGGTCTCGGACTGCAGGTCCGACGAGACGACGTAGGTCGTGCCGTCGATGGTGCTCTGGATCGCCGGGCGCTGGGCCGAGACGACCACGGTCTCCACGCTGGTCTGGGCCAGGGCGCGGGCGGCCGGCAGCAGCATGAGGGTCGCGGCCAACGCCGCCGTCCTGGACATGCGGCCACCATAGGGCCTGGGCGGGGCTTGTCCCCCGCACAGGCTTTGAAAGCCATTCCGGTTGGGCGGAAGGCCGGCCGGGTCAGGCACGGCGGCGGCGCTCCTTCTGGATGATCTCATCGAGGGTCTGCAGGAAGCGGGAGCGGTCGTTGCGGTCGAAGGGCCTGGGCCCGCCCAGGATATCGCCCGTGGCGCGCAGCTGTTCCATCAGGGAGCGCTGGGCGATGGCCGCCCCGATCGAGTTCTCGGTGAACGGCTTGCCGTTGGGCGCCACCGCGTGGCCGCCGGCCTTCAGCACCCGCTCGGCCAGGGGGATGTCGTTGGTGACGGCCACGTCGCCCGGCGCGACATGCTCGGCGATCCAGTCGTCCGCCACGTCCGGCCCCGCATCGACGATCACCCGCTCGATCATGGTCGAGGCCGGGATCATCATGAAGGCGTTGGACACGACAAAGGTCTTGAGCCCGTAGCGCAGCGCGACCTTGTAGATCTCGTCCTTCACCGGGCAGGCGTCGGCGTCGATGTAGATGCGGATGGCCGGGGCGGTCACCGCTTGCCGCCCTTCAGCGCCGCGTCGATCACCCGGTCGGCCATGGCGGTCAGCTCCGCCCGCGCCTGGCGCAGGGGCTCGCCGTGGGCGACCAGGAACGACACCCAGGTCCCGCCGCAGCGGGCGGTGGTGCTTTCCAGCAGCGCCGGCCGGGTGCGCTGGCCCGCGCGCACCGCCATGGTCACCGAATGCTCCATGCAGGTCTGGGCCTCCTTGGCGTAATGCGCGGCCATGGCGGTGGTGGCCGGATCGATCTGGGCCAGGGCGGGGGAGGACAGGGCCAGGGCCAAGGCCAGGGCGAGGGAAAGGGCGGCAGGCTGCAGCATGGCGCAGACGTCGCGCCTGAAGGCTGCGATTGCAAGCCTCAACCGGCGGTCAGGGCCAGCAGGGCGAACGAGGCCAGCCAGTGCTCGCCCATGTAGTCGCCCGCGACGTGGGGCAGGCCGGCGGCCAGGTGGCGGTCGGCGGCGTCCGCGGCGGCGCGGCCCATCGGATCGCCCGGCGGCGGCACGGCCGCGATCCGGCGCCAGCACCAGGCCCGCGAAAGGTTCAGCCCGTCCAGGTGGGCGATCTTGCCGTCGCTGCGGTCGGAGACCCCGGCGGGGACGAACAGGGTCTGCGGCTGGCCCTGCGCGGCGCGGGGCAGGAACGCGGCGAGCCAGGGCGTGAACTCGGCGGGCGGCAGCAGCCGGCGCAGGCATTCCGCCTCGATCAGGGTTGGCGACAGGAAGTCGTCGCCGGACGGCTCCCACGCCGGCGCGTCGCGGTCGGGCAGGTACCAGTCCCGCGCCTTGGCCTCGAGCACGGCCCGCAAATCCGCATCGCCCGCAACCGTCGCGTAGTCGGTGGCCAGGGCCAGGGCGAAGGCGGTGTTGGAATGGACGCCCGCGCGCACCGGATAGGCGGCGCGCGGCAGGTAGTCGTAGAAGCGGGCCACGATCATGTCGGCAAGGGGTTGCAGGGCTCCCGCCCAGTGCGCGCCGTGCGCCAGCAGTTCGGCCTGCAGCTTGAGCAGCCAGCCCCAGCCGTAGGGCCGCTCGAAGCCGCGCGCGGACGGGCGGCGCAGGTAGGCGCACTCGGCCTCGACCTTGTCCGCCGTGAAGGCCCGGTCGAACAGGGCGCGGACGGCGGGCGCCTCGGCGATCTGCGGATGCAGCCGCAGCACCGTCGCCAGGGTCCAGTAGCCGTGCACGCAGGAGTGCCAGTCGAAGCTGCCGTAGAAGATCGGGTGCAGGGCCCGCGGCCCGAGCCTGTCCCCGTCGCCGTCCAGCACATGGTCGAGCTTGTTGGGGTATTCGCGCTCGACATGGCCCAGGGCGATGCGGGCGAAGGCGGAGGCGGTGTCAGCGGAAAGCGAGGACATACATCAGGCCCAGGTTGGTCGCGAGCAGCAGCAGGGCGGTGGGCGCCTGCGCCTTGATCACGGCGTAGCGGTCGTCCAGCTCCAGCAGCCTCGGCGGCACTAGGTTGAAGTTGGCCGCCAGGGGAGTCATCAGCGTGCCGCAGAAGCCCGACAGCATGCCGATGGCGCAGATCACCGCCGGGTCGCCGCCGAACCGGCGCACCAGCACCGGCAGGCCGACCGCGGCGGTCATCACCGGGAAGGCGGCGAAGGCGTTGCCCATGATCATGGTGAAGCCGGCCATGCCCAGGCCATAGACGCAGACGGCGAGGAAACGGCTGTCCGCGGGCAACCAGCCGACGACCAGGTCGCCGACCACCTTGCCCACCCCCGCCAGGGCGAACACCACGCCCAGCGCCGCCAGCATCTGCGGCAGCAGGGCCGCCCAGCCGACGGTGTCCAGCAGGCGGCGGCCTTCCTGCAGCGGGCTGATCGGCGGCTGGCGCAGCATCGGCAGGGCGACGGCGATGGCGATCACCGTGGCCAGGGCCAGGCAGATCAGGGTCGCCTGCCCGGGATCGATCAGGGGCCGGCCGGCGAACGCCACGGGCCTCAGCGCTAGGATTCCGGCGACCAGCAGGATCGGCATCAGCAGGGCCGGGGCGAACAGCCGGTCGCCGAACCGCTCGGCCAGGCCCCGGCGTTCGGACGGAGAGGTGGTGGCGGGCCGCCCGCGCCCCAGCCCGCCGCAGCCGGCGATCAGCGCCAGGGTCAGGGCCAGCACGCCGTTGCCGGCGTCGCCCAGCCGGTCGCCGAACAGGAAGCTGACCGCCACCAGGCCCCAGAAGGCGGCGTTGCCGAACCGCCTGGGGTTGTCGCGGTCGGCCGCGCCCAGCGCCGCGAAGGCGGCGAACATCAGGCCGAGCAGGACGAAGACCGCGCCGATCCGGATCATGGCCGGGCCGCGCGCTTCAACCGCCGCTCGAACAGGGCCAGCCGGGCGCCGTGGACGACGAAGGCGGCCAGGGCCGAGGGGATCGCCCACAGCGACAGCCGCAGCGGCTCGACGACGATGCCGCTGGAGGCCAGGAAGCCGACCATCAGCAGCACCGACCCCAGGGCCAGGAAGATGTCCTCGCCGAAGAAGACGCCGTTGTTGTCGGTGGCCGCCGCCTGGGCGCGGATCGATTGGCGGGCCGCGTCGTCCAGCGGGCCGTGGCGGGCCTCGGCCGCGCCCTCGGCCATCGGCGCGAGCAGGGGCCGCACGGTCGGGGCCTGGCCGGCGATGGAGATCAGGCCAAGCGCCGCGGTGACCTGGCGGAAGGCCAGGTAGCCGATCAGCAGGGCGCTGGCGGACACGCCTCGGAACCGCGCGATCAGCATCCTGGCGCGCTCCTGCAGCCCCGCCCGCTCCAGCACCCCGACCAGCGGATACAGGAGCAGGGCCGCGCTCACCTGCCGGTTGTCGTTGAACGCCTTGCCGAACGCCGCCAGCACCTGCAGCGGGCTCAGATGCGCCAGCCAGCCGGTGACGAAGGCCGACAGCGCCACCACCAGGAGCGGGTTCAGGCGGATGGCGAAGCCCACCACCACCACGGCCACGCCCAACAGGATCAGCATCGGCTACTCCGGCGACTGGACCGGCAGCATGGCGCCCTTAGGCCGCCTCGGGAAGTTCGTCGCTGACCACCGTGAAGCCGGCCAGGATGGCCGTGCCGAAGGTGTTGGCGATGGCCACGTCGGTGGCGTCGCGGCCGCGGGCGATCAGCACCCGGCCGATGCGGCGGATGTTGTTGCGGGCATCGAACGTGTACCAGCGGCCGCCGAGATAGACCTCGAGCCAGGCGCTGAAATCCATCACGCCGACCACCGGCACGCCGATGTCGCCGAGATAGCCGGTGCAGTAGCGCGCCGGGATGTTCATGCAGCGGCACAGGGTGATGGCCAGGTGGGCGTAGTCGCGGCACACCCCGCGCGCCTGGAAATGGGCCTCGGTCGCGCCCTTGGTGGGGCTGGCGTGCTCGTAGCCGAAGATGATGTGGTTGTGCACATAATCGCAGATGGCCTGCACCCGCGCCCAGCCCGGCTCCGTTCCGCCGAACAGCGACCAGGCCAGGTCGACCATCTTGTCGGTTTCGCAGTAGCGGCTGCCGAGCAGGTAGATCAGCGCCTCGTCGGGCAGGTCGGGCACGTCGATCTGCTGCGCCCAGGGCTCGTAGTCGTCCACCAGCCCGCTGTCGCGCACCACGAAGTCCGAGGAGATGACGAACCGCCCGGCCGGCGCCAGCACCCGGCTGCAGATGTTGCCGAAGCCGTCGATGTACTGGTGCACATGCACCATCGGGTTGGTCTGCACCCAGTCGGGTGTTTCCAGGTCGCCGCGCCGCGAGGAATGCACGCTCAGGGTGAGCAGCATGGTGACGGGGGCCGGGCAGTCGTAGGTGATCTCGAACCCGGCGCGGATGCGCATCTGTTCTCCTAGGCCAAGGCGCTCAGTTCGCCATGCCGACGGACCGCCGGACGGGGGCCTGATCGGTGTCCTCGCTTTCGGTGCGCACGTCCACCTCCACATCCATGCCGAGGTAGTCGGCGGGCGCGCCCGACCAGCTGCCCCACAGCGGCAGGGCCTGGCGCGGGTCGCGGGCGACGGCCACGCGCACCAGGTCGGCGTTGCCGACGATGCCGTTGGTCGGGTCGAACTCCACCCAGCCGCAGGCCGGCAGATAGACCCGCACCCAGGCGTGGGTGTGGCCGCCGCCGACGCGGCCCGGACGGGCCGGGTCGACCGCGGGGGTGTAGATGTAGCCGGACACGAAACGGGCGGCGAGGCCGAGGCTGCGCACCGCCTCCATCATCAGCACGGCGAAGTCGCGGCAGCTGCCGCCCCGGCGCTCCAGCGTCTCCACCGGGCTCTGCGCCGCGCCGTGCAGCCGGGTCCCGTACTTGAAGTCGGTGTGGATGGCCTGGGTCATCTCGCTGAGCAGGGCCTGCAGGCTGGTCTTGCCGCTGGTGCGCACGAAGCGCCGCGCCCAGTCGTCCACCAGGCCGTCGGCATCGGGATACTGGCGCGTCATCGACTGCAACAGGTCGGGCAGGTCGTCGCTGCTGTAGGCGGCGGGCAGGATCCCGGTTTAGGCCTCGACCTCGCCGTCCATGTCGGTGAAGGCGGGCAGGGGCGTGTGCTCCAGGCGCACCCGGCTCTCGAAGGTCAGCGCCTTGGTGCGGCCGGCGAAGCCGGCGACGCCGACGCAGTTGCCGAACACGTCGTGCACATAGTTGAGCCGCGCCGGCGTGGGGCCGACGTGGAGCTCGTAGGAGATCAACCGCTGGTCATAGCTCTCGCGCGGCCGCAGCATCATGCGGTGCTCGCCCATGGCCACCGGGTTGCGGTATCGGTAGCGGGTCAGGTGACGGATCGAGAGGATCGGCATTGAAGGTAGATGGCGCCGATTCAACCGACGGGGAGAACAGATTGCTGGGTTGCGACGATCCGTCGCCGGCGGTTGTCACGAATCGGAGCGGTTCCTCGCCGTTTGTGCTCGTCGGCGACCATGCCGGGCGGGCGATTCCCCGCCGTCTGGGCGACCTGGGCCTGGCGCCGGAGGCGATGGAGCTGCACATCGCCTGGGATATCGGCATCTCGGGTCTCGGCGCGCGGCTGGCGGCGCGGCTCGACGCCTGCTTCGTCGAACAGGCCTATTCGCGGCTGGTGCTGGACTGCAACCGCAAGCCCGGCGCGCCCGACTGCGCTCCCGCCGTCAGCGACGGGTGGGCGGTCCCCGGCAACGCCCACCTGAGCCCGGCCGACCTCGCCGCCCGCCGCCGCGAGATCTACGCGCCCTACCAGGCCGCCATCGCCGAGGGGCTGGAGGCCCGCGCGGCCCGGCCGGCCTTCCTGGTGTCGCTGCACAGCTTCACTCCGGCGATGCAGGGCTTTGCCCGGCCCTGGCGGGTCGGGGTGCTGCACGCCCACGACTCGCCACTGTCGCTGCGCATGCTGGACCTGCTGCGGGCGGAGCTGGGCGACCTGGCCGGCGACAACCAGCCCTATGCCATGGACGGCACGGACAACACCGTGCCGCTGCACGCGCCCCGCGCCGCCGACTACCTGGAGCTGGAAGTGCGCCAGGACCTGCTGGCCGACCCGGCCGGGCAGGACGAGATGGCGGCGCTGATCGGGCGGTTGCTGCAGGCGCTCGCCTAGCCCTTTCGCCTCGAGGGAGAGGGTCTAAGCTCCGAACAGCGCTTCGATATCCGCCGCCCCCATCAGCCTGTACTCCCCCGCCGGCAGGTCCGCCGGCAGGTCCAGCCCGCCGACGCGGTCGCGGTGCAGGGCGGCGACGTGGTTGCCGACGGCGGCGAACATGCGGCGCACCTGGTGGTAGCGGCCTTCGTCGATGGTCAGCAGGGCCTCGGTCGGCGACAGCGTCTCCAGCGCGGCCGGCAGCAGGGGCTTGTCGTCGGCCTCCAGCACCATCTGGCCCGAGGCGAACAGGGCCGCCTCGTCGCCGGCCATCGGCCGGTCCAGGGTCACGCGGTAGCGTTTGGAGATATGGCTCCGGGGCGAGATGATCCGGTGCAGCAGGGCGCCGTCGTCGGTCATCAGCAGCAGGCCCGAGGTGTCCTTGTCCAGCCGCCCCACGGTGGAGATGGCCGGGTCGCGCATGCGCCAGCGGCCGGGCAGCAGGTCATAGACCAGCGCCCCCGCCTCCTTGTGCGAGCAGGTCACGCCGAGCGGCTTGTGCAGCATCAGGGCGAAGCCCGGCGGCGGGTCCAGCGGCCGGCCCTGCACCGTCATGCGCTGGGCCAGGTCGGGGGCGACGGCGATGCGCCGGTCGGCGTCGGTCACCGGCGCGCCGTCGAGGACGATGCGCCCGGCCTTGGCCAGGCCCTGCATCTCCTTGCGCGAGCCGTAGCCCATGTTGGCCAGCAGGCGGTCCAGCCGCATCTGCGAGGCGATCGGCGGCCGGCTCACTGGCGCGCCCCCGTCACTTGCGCGCCTCGAACACCTTGTAGCCGCCCCCGCCGTCGGCGCGCCGCTCGACCTTGGCGAACAGGGGAGTGAGGATCGGCTCGTAGGGCAGGTGCATGTTGGCCACCAGCCACAGGGTCCCGCCCTTGCGCAGCGCCTGGTGCGCGCGCTGGATGAAGCGCTGGCCGAGCGCCTTGTCCTCGGTCCCGCCGTCGTGGAAGGGCGGGTTCATCACCACGAAGTCCAGGCCCTCCAGGGGCACGGCGTCGCCGGTGGCGTCGGCCCAGGCAATGGCGGCGCGCGGATCGTCGATATTGCGCCGGGCGGCGTCGACGGCGCGGCGGTCGTTGTCGATCAGGTCCAGGCGGGTGACCCCCGGCGCGGCCAGCACGGCCCGCGCCAGCACGCCGACGCCGCAGCCGAGGTCGGCGCCCTTGCCGGCCAGGGCCGGCAGCTGCTTGAGCAGCAGGGCGGTGCCCGGATCGATCCGGTCCCAGCTGAACACGCCGGGCTGCGACCACAGCTGCAGCGCCTCGACCCTGCGCGGGGCGCCGTCGGCGACCGCGCCGTCCAGGCCCACGGGCGCCGCGGGGCGCTCGGCGACGCAGATGCGGTGGTGGCGCTTGGCGGTCTCGTCCACCGCGCAGCCGAACGCCTCCAGCTCCTTCTTCAGCCGCGAGCCGCCCCGGTCCTTGGGGGCCATGACGGTCAGGGCGGCGCCCGGCGCCAGGGCGCGCAGGGCCAGGGCGACGGCGTAGCGCCGCTCCACCGTGCCGGGCGGCGCCAGCATCACCACTTCGGACAGCGAGCCCGGCGCGAAGTCCTCCAGCGCCGCCGCGCCGGGGACCAGCGGAGACACCTGCACGGCCGCCCGCTCCCGCTCGGCCAGTTCGCGGGGCGGCGCGCCATAGACGGCGGCGGTGGGGGTGGGGGAGGAGGTCAAGTCTGAACGTTCCTTGGTCTGAGACGCCTCTTAGAGCGGTCCCGATGCCGAAACCAGAGCACCCTTCCCCCTCGATGGGGGAAGGGCAGGGATGGGGGTGCGGGAGATGAGC
>JAQGII010000387.1 GCA_028291305.1 Caulobacteraceae bacterium | reverse complement strand
GTGCGCTACCGCGCTTCGCGCTGCTTGAGCGCATTTTTTAGTGCGCTACCGCGCTTCGCGCTGCTTGAGCGCATTGGGGCGCGCTAGAACTGCAGCTCCGGCGCCGCGGCGCCCGCATAGGCCTCTTCGGGCAGGTGGCAGGTGAAGGTCGCGCCGGCGCCCGGTTCGCTCTGCAGCGCCACCCAGCCGCCGTGCAACTCGACCAGCGCCTTGACCAGACCCAGGCCCAGGCCCGGCCCGCCCCGGTCGCGGCCGATGAAGCGGTCGAAGATGTGGGCCTGGACGTGGAAGGGGATGCCGCGCCCCTGGTCGGACACCTGGATCTGGATCTCGCCCAGGGCGCGGCGGGCGCTGAGGACGATGGCGCCGCCCGAGGGCGACTGGCGCACCGCATTCTCCACCAGATGGTTGAGCACCTGGCCCAGGCGCTTGGAGTCCGCGCGGATCACGCCGATCTCCTCGGAGAAGGCCAGCTCGATGCGGGCGCCGGCGTCGGCCGCCTCGCGCTCCCAGCGGCCGGCCGCGGCCTCCAGCAGGGTCTCCACCGGCACATCCCCCAGGTCCAGCGCCATCTCCCCGGCGTCGACCTGGGCCATGTCCAGCACGTCGTCGATCGAGCGCGCCAGGTGGCCGGCCGCCACCCGCACCGCCGCCACATAGCCCTTGGCCCGGTCGCTCAGGCCGTCGCCCATGTGGTCGAGCAGTTCGGAGTAGCCGATGATCGTCGTCAGCGGCGTGCGCAGCTCATAGGAGACGTTGCCGACGAAATCCCGCTTCAGCCGCTCGGCCTCCTCCAGGGCGGCGGAGCGGTCCACCAGGGCCCCTTCCAGCTCCCGCGTGTCGGTGATGTCGGCGAAGGCGATCAGGGTGGCCCCGTCCGGCAGGGGGCGCGACTGGTAGGCGACGATGCGCCGGTCGGAGGTGCGCACCTCTCCCGCCAGGGGCGCGCGGGCCTGGGGGTCGATGTCGGTGACCCGCGCCTTCAGCTCGCGCCACAGCTGCAGGTCGTGCACCCGGCGCACGCACAGCTCCACCACCCCGTCGAAATCCGACGCCGCCTCCAGCTGCGCCGCTGTAGTCCCCCAGAGGCTTGCGAAAGCCTCATTGTACAGGCGCAGTCGCCCGTCGGAGCCGAACACGGCCACCGCGTCCGACAGCTTGTCCAGGGTCGCCTGCTGCACCTGGATCAGGGCGTTGTACTGGGCCCTCAGCTTCAGCTCGTCGGTGATGTCGCTGAACAGCAGGAGCAGGCCGCCCAGCGGATGCGGCTGGCGCACCAGGCGCAGGGTGCGCCCGTCCGGCAGGGTCCAGATCTCGTCGGCGGTGGCGCCCAGGGCCTGGTAGCAGCGCAGCTCCGCCGCCTTCCAGCCGGCGTAGTCGGCGGTCTCCGGAAGCCGCCGCCGCTGGCGCAGCCGGTCGAGGATCTCGCCGTGGCTCGGGCCCTCGGCCAGCCAGGCCGGCTCCAGCGTCCACAGCTCGGCGAAGGCGGTGTTGTGGAACAGCAGGGTCCGGGCGGGGGAGAAGATGGCCACCGCCTCGCCGATGTGGTCCAGGGTCTCGCCCTGAGCCTGGATATGCTTGCGCAGGTCCTCGCGGGCCTCCTCGGTGTCGGTGACGTCCAGCGCGGCCACGGCGATCAGGCCGCCGCGCAGGGGGCGGGCGTTGAGCTGGAAGGCGCGGCGGCGGCCGTCCACGGTGATCCAGCGCAGGACCGAGCGCGGCTCGCCGGCGGCGGCGGCCTGGCGCACCAGGCCTTCGGCGCTGTCGTCGAAACTGAGGCCGCGCTTGTGGGCGTCCTCCGCCGAGGCCGCCTCCACCGCTGCCAGCCAGGCCTGGTTGGCCCAGATCAGCTTGCCGTCGCCCCGCGCCAGCCACACCGGCTCGGCCTGGGCGTCGAGGAAGTCGCTGAGCAGGCCGACGCTGGGCAGGCCGGGCTCGGCGCCCGCGTCGCCGGAATATCGGCGCAGGGACAGCCGCACCCAGCAGATCGAGCCCGTCGCGCGGCCCTCGATCTCCACCGCCGCGTCGCCGTGATGCGCCTGGCCGGTGAAGGGTTCGCCGCTGTCCACCAGCGCCTGCAGCCGGCCGCCGAGATGCGGATCGGCCTTGGCCAGGGCCTCCAGCACCGCGCGGGGCTCGTCCGGCGAGCCGAACAGCCGCGCGCAGGCGCCGGCCGTCTCGCCCCCCGCCACCAGATGGACCTCGTCGCCCTCGATGGCCAGGACGGCGCCGTCGAAGGCCTCGGCCGCGCCCCGCGCCGCCTCGGCCTCCCGCTGCACCGTCTTCAGACGGGCGGACAGGGCCGCGATGCGCAAGGCCGCGCCGCGCCCCTGAGCCAGGGCCCAGAGGGTGGCCGCGATGGCCAGGCACACCGCGCCCCCTGCGGCGGCCAAGATCAGATCGGAAGCGCCCATCAGCCTTCAACTCGGCGCTGCCCTTGCGCCGCCAGCGAATCACCCTCGCCCGTCAGAATAGGCACGCCCCGCCAGCGGCGAAAACCGGCCGTGACGGTATGCCTCCCCTTGGGGACGGATTTTCGGCACAATGGGCCGGTGAGCGCCATCCTTTACCCCATCGCCGCCAATGCCCAGGACGCCCTGGACGCCCCGCGCGGACGCGCGGCCCGCGAGCGCGACGCCGAGCGGCTGGCCGGCGAGCCCGTCCGCTTCGTGCGCGAGTTCGTCGGGCCGGCGCCCAGGAGCGAGGACGAGGCGCGCGCCGCCTG
>JAQGII010000364.1 GCA_028291305.1 Caulobacteraceae bacterium | reverse complement strand
GTCGGTGCGGATCGCCTGCAGGATGGCGGCCACGGGAGCGCGCAACTGAAGCGCCCTCGCGGTCGGCTGCATCAGCCCGTTGGAGCGGACGAACAACTCGTCGCCCAGGACGATCCGCAGCTTGCCGAGGGATGTCGAGACCGTCGGCTGGCTGGTCTGCAGGCGCTGGGCCACGCGCGTGATGGTCCCCTCCTGGAACAGGGCGTCCAGGACCAGCAGCAGATTGAGGTCTAGTCGCCTCAGATCCAAAGGGTCGCCTCCCGGCGGCCGCATGGTTTCGGGCCGCGCAGGGCGCAGCATGGACCGCAGCGCCTCACGGTTCCAGCCGTGACACCCCGGCCGCCGGCGATAACGACTATTGGGATTGTTGGGTGGCGGCCGGACGGTGCGGCGCCCTAGCCTTTTCCCAACCGACAGAGCCGGTCGTTTTCGGACCCGCCGTTTAGTGAGGAACTGGTCATGACCGCAGCCCCGCAGGACGCCGTCCAGGCGCGCGCCACGCCGGCTTCGAGCCGCTATCAATATCTGACCGACACCAACCGGGGATCGCCCGGCGGCGAACTGCTGCGGCGGTACTGGCATCCGATCGCCCTGGCCGACGCCGTGCCGCCAGGCGGCGCGCCGGTCCCGGTGCGCATCATGGGCGAGGACATCGTCCTGTTCCGCGACGAGCAGGGCCGTGTCGGCGCCATCGACCGCAAGTGCGCGCACCGCTGCACCGATCTGGCCTTGGGCCGGGTCGAAGACGGCGGCCTCCGCTGCCCCTACCACGGCTGGCTGTTCGACGCCGACGGCAAGGTGCTTGACCAGCCGGCGGAGATGTCGGCCACAGCCAAGACGCGGATCAAGGCGCGTTCCTACCCCATCCATGAGGCCGCGGGGGCCTTCTGGATCTACATCGGCCCCGGCGAGGCGCCGCTGTTCCCCAACTATCCCGCGCTGCAGGGCTCCCAGGCCTACCGCTACACCTGCCGCTGGTTCGGAGACTGCAACTGGCTGCAGGCCAGCGAAGGCAACATCGACCCGGTGCACACCTCCTACCTGCATCAGATCGAATTGACCGACCCGGTGATGAAGGCTCGCTGGGGCGTGTTCGCCAACGCGGCGCGTCCCCAGGTCGGCGTCGAGGACACCCGGTTCGGCGTGCGCCTCTACACCACGCGGGACATGGGCAATCAGGGTGTTTCGCTGAGGGTCACCAACTTCGTCATGCCCAACGCCTGCGCGGTCGGCGGCTACGAGGGTGACCTCGGCCCCGGCGGCGCGACCATGCTGTGGGACGTGCCGATCGATAACGACAGCCACTGGCGCTGGGAATTCATCTTCCACCGCTCGGGCAAGCTCGACAAGGCGGGGCTCGACGCCCAGTACCGGTCGGAAAAAGCTGGCGGCGACCGCATGAAGCGGAGCGCGGCCGACAACTACGGCCAGGACCGGGCCTCGATGGCGCGGGGCTCCTACCTCGGCCTGGGCCCGTGTTTCTCGGTGCACGACGTGGTCATCACCCAGTCCCAGGGCCGCGTCCACGACCAGGGCGACGAGCACCTGTCCTCGTCCGACATCGCCATCGTCAAGGCGCGGCGGATGCTGGACGACGCGGTCAGGATCGTGGCCGCCGGCGGCGATCCGCCCGGCGTGGTGCGCAGGGCGCAGGACAACGATTTCCGCGACCTGGTGGTGATCACCGACATGCTCGCGCAGGGGGCCAGCAAGGAGGACTACATCGCCCGGCTGGCCACCGATGACGGCCTGTTCGCGCTGGAGCCGGTGTGAGGCCGTGAACACCCCCACCCGACCCTGGATGACCCTGCTGGTCGCCGCCAGGATCCACGAGGCGACCGACATCGTCAGTTTCGAACTGGTCGATCCGGAGGGGCGGGAATTGCCGCCCTTCAGCGCCGGCTCGCACATCGATGTGGAGGTCGCCCCCGGCCTGGTCCGGCAATACTCGCTGTGCAATCCGCCCGCCGAGCGCAGGCGCTATCAGATCGGGGTCCTGCGGGAGCCCCGCTCGCGCGGAGGCAGCGAGGCCCTGCATGAGCGCCTGCAGCCAGGCGACCGCATCCGCGTCGGCGAGCCGCGAAACCACTTTCCCCTCGCTTCGGACGCCAGCCGCCATCTGCTGTTCGCCGGCGGCATCGGAGTGACGCCGATCCTGTGCATGGCTGAGCGGCTGGCCCACACCGGCGCGCCGTTCGCCCTGCATTACGCGGCGCGTTCGCGCGACCGGGCGGCGTTCACCGACCGCGTCGGCGCCTGTGGCGGCGCCCTGTATTTCGACGACGAGCCCCAAAGCGGGCGTCTCGATCTGCAGGCCTTGCTGCGCCGGCCCGAGCCCGACGCCCACGTCTATGTCTGCGGACCCGCCGGGTTCATCGCCGCCGTGCTCGACACCGCAGCCCGCGCGGGCTGGAGCGAAGCGCAGTTGCACCGCGAGTTCTTCGCGCCCGCGGAACCGGCCGACGACGCGGCCTCGGACAGCTTCGAGATTCAGATCGCCAGCAGCGGCCAGGTTCTGACGGTGCCCGCAGGCCGTCCGGTGATCGACGTCCTGGCCGAGCACGGCGTCGACATCCCCGTCTCCTGCGAACAGGGCGTGTGCGGGACCTGCGTGACGCGGGTGCTGGAGGGTGTTCCTGACCACCGGGACATGTTCATGACCGGGGCCGAGCACG
>JAQGII010000352.1 GCA_028291305.1 Caulobacteraceae bacterium | reverse complement strand
AGGCTGTCGCGGCTCTGGTCGACGTAGCCGAGCTTGACCGTCTCGCCCAGGCGGATCGAGCCGCCGTCGGGCTTGTCCTGGCCGGTGATCAGCTTGAACAGGGTCGACTTGCCGGCGCCGTTGGGGCCGATCACCCCGACGATGCCGTTGGGCGGCAGCTTGAACGACAGGTCCTGGAACAGCAGCTTCTCGCCATAGGCCTTCTGCAGGCCCTCCACTTCGATCACCACATTGCCCAGGCGCGGGCCCGGCGGAATCTGGATGGTGGCGAAGGACTGCCGCTCGCGCTCCTGCTGGTTGACCATCTCGTCATAGGCCTGCAGGCGGGCCTTGGACTTGGCCTGGCGGGCCTTGGGCGAGGAGCGCACCCACTCCAGCTCCTTGGTCATGGCGCGCTGGCGGGACTCGCTTTCGCTGTTCTCCTGCACGATCCGCTTGGTCTTCTGCTCTAGCCAGCCGGAGTAGTTGCCCTCGTAGGGCAGGCCCTTGCCGCGATCCAGCTCCAGCGTCCACTTGGTCACCTGGTCCAGGAAGTAGCGGTCGTGGGTGACCAGGATCACGCAGCCGGGGAAGTTCTCCAGGTGGTGCTGCAGCCAGGCGACGGATTCAGCGTCCAGGTGGTTGGTCGGCTCGTCCAGCAGCAGCATGTCGGGCTTGGACAGCAGCAGGCGGGCCAGCGCGATGCGGCGCTTCTCGCCGCCCGACAGGTTGTCGACCGGCCAGTCGGCCGGCGGGGTGCGCAGGGCGTCCATGGCCATCTCGATGCGGCTGTCGATGTCCCACATGTCGCCGGCGTCGATCTTCTCCTGGAGCGCGGTCATCTCCTCCATGAGCTCGTCGGAATAGTCCTCGCCCAGCTTGGCGGCGATGTCGTTGTAGCGGTCGAGGATCTTCTTCTCCTCGCAGTCCGAGATGACGTTGCCCCAGACGTTGAGCTGGTCGTCCAGCGCCGGCTCCTGCGACAGGTACCCCCGCTTGACCCCGTCGGCGGCCTTGGCCTCGCCGTTGAACTCGGTGTCCAGGCCCGACATGATCTTCAGCAAGGTGCTCTTGCCCGAGCCGTTCACGCCCACCACGCCGATCTTGGCGTCCGGGTAGAAGGACAGCCAGATGTTCTCGAACACCTTCTTGCCGCCGGGGAAGGCCTTGGTCAGGCCCTGCATCTGGAAAATATACTGTGCGGCCATGGGAGCGGGCTCGATTATCTTGGGAGGGGTCGGGAGTTGGCCGCTCAGATAGCGGTCCGGAGGCCGAAGGGCAACGGGCGCGCGCCTATCCGCGGGCCAACAGCGGCTCGACGATGGCCGCGACCGCGTCGTAGCTCGTCACCACGTGGTCGGCCCCGGCCGCCGTCAGCCGCTCGGCGTGGCCGTCGACGATGTGCCCGCCGGCGCACAGGCCGATGGTCAGCATGCCCGCCGCCACGCCGGCCATCACCCCCGTCTGGCTGTCCTCGATGACGATGCAGTCGCGCGGCGCCGCGCCCAGGGTCGAGGCGGCCAGCAGGAACAGGTCGGGGTGCGGCTTGCCGCGCTCGATGTCGTGGCCGCTGAAGCGGTGCTCGAAGCGATGCGCCAGCCCCATGTGGTCCAGGCCGGCGGCGATCCACTCCTGGGTGCTGGAGGAGGCGATGCAGCGGGGCGCGGCCTGGAACCGCTCGATGAAGGCCCTGGCGCCGGGCACCGGCTGCATGCCCCGCGACAGCTGCTCGATCACCGCCGCCCGCTGGCGCTCGATGAACCCCTCCGGCAAGGGCGCGCCGTGACGCTCTTCGATGGCCGCCTGGCAGTCGCGCCAGCGCCTGCCCAGGTACAGCCGCAGGGCGTCCTCGACCGTGGTCGCCAGGCCGATCCCGCTCAGTCCTTCGGCGAGCACCTGGTTGGCGACCCGTTCGCTGTCGGCGATCACGCCGTCGAAGTCGAAGATGATCAGGCGCATGGAAATCCCCCTCCGCCGTCCGCATAACGGCCAACGCCCGGCTTGCCCAGGAACAGTGTGGACCGGCGCCCGTTGGCACGGCATGTGCGCGGCGCCGATCCGGGGGATTTCCGAACCCGGATCGAATGTGGGATAGATCGGAAAACCCGGCCGAGTCTTATAAGTGGACCGGCGTCGTCATGAGGGCCTGCGTGCTGGACATCGGCGAATTGACGCGCACCGAATTGTCGTCCCTCGGCCCGCGCCTCTATGCCGCTCCCGGCGCGTCCTTGTCCCCACACCTGATCGACAGCACCATGCTGTTCGCGCCCAAGAGCGGCGGCGTGAAGCGCTACCTGCTGGCCAAGCGCGCCTGGCTGGCGCGCCACCGTCCGGACCTGCGCCACAGCCTGATCGTGCCCGGCCGCGCCACCCGCGCCACGGCCGACGGCATGGTGTCGATCTCCGCGCCCCTGATCCCGTTCGGCGACGGCTACCGCTGCCCCGCCTCGCTGCGCAAATGGACGCGCATCATCGCCCACCTGAAGCCGAGCCTGGTGGAAGCGGGCGACGCCTATGTGCCGGGCCACGCGGCCCTCGACGCCGCCGCGGCGACGGGCGCGGCCACGGTCGGCTTCTGCCATTCCGACCCCGCCGCCCTGGCCGCCCTGCATTTCGGCGAATGGGCCGCCGCGCCGGCGCAGAAGCGCTGGGCCAAGTTCTACAGCCGCTTCGACATGGTGGTGGCGCCCAGCCAGTACATCGCCAGCCGCCTGGCCGAATCCGGCGTGCCGCGGGTGGCGGTGCAGCCGCTCGGCGTGGACATCGACATCTTCCACCCGGCGCGGGCCGACCGCGACATGGTGCGCCAGGACCTGGGCCTCTCGCCGAGGACGCGGCTGCTGGTGTTCGCCGGCCGGCCGGCGCGGGAGAAGAACCTGGAGACCCTGGTCGAGGCCGTGGAGATGCTGGGCGGCGACTACCGTCTGCTGCTGATCGCCGCCGGCGCCAACCTGAAGCCGCATCCCCAGACCATCTGCCTCGACTATGTGCGCGACTCCAAGCAGCTCGCGCGGCTGATCGCCAGCTGCGACGCCTTCGTCCACGCCAACGACCAGGAGCCGTTCGGCCTGATCGTGCTGGAGGCCCTGGCGGCCGGCCTGCCGGTGGTGGGGCCGTCGACCGGCGGGATCTCCGAACTGATCGACAACAGCGTCGGCCAGAAGGCGACGGAAGCCACGCCCGCCGGCATGGCGGAGGCCATCGAGGCGCTGTTCGAGCGCGACCTGGAGGCCCTGTCCAGGGCCGCCCGCCGGCGGGCCGAGGAGCGCCACAGCTGGGACCGCACCTTCCAGGGCCTGATGGACATCTACGGCGGCCTGCTCGGCTCGACGGCGGCCTTCGCTCCCGCCCCCTATCTGAACGCCTAGCGCCGGCCAAATCGGCGCCTGGGCGCTGGCGCGCGCGGCCTCGAGGCGCCAAGTAGAGGGCCGTTCTCCAGCGTCCGCGAGCTTTTCCATGCGCACCGATACGCCCCAGCCGATCCGCCTGTCCGACTACCGGCCGCCCGCCTTCCTGATCGACGAGACGGCGCTGGATTTCGTGCTGGAGCCCAACAGCACGCGGGTGAAGGCCAGGCTGACCGTGCGGCGCAATCCGGGCCAGTCCGGGCCGCTGGTGCTGGACGGGGTGCGGCTGAAGCTGCTCGGCGTGGCCATCGACGGGAGGCCGCTGGACGCCTCGGACTACGAGCTGACCCCCGAGCACCTGACGCTGGCCCGGACGCCCGAGGCCTTCACGCTGGAGACCGAGGTCGAGATCGATCCCCAGGGCAACACCGCGCTGGAGGGCCTCTACATGTCCGGCGGCCGCTTCTGCACCCAGTGCGAGGCGGAGGGCTTCCGCAAGATCACCTACTTCCCCGACCGCCCCGACGTGCTGTCCCGCTTCACCGTCCGGGTCGAGGCCGACCAGGCCGCCTGTCCGCGCCTGCTGTCCAACGGCAACCTGGTCGACAGCGGCCCCGTTCCTGAAGAAATGGGGGCCGCCCCGGGCCGTCACTACGCCCTGTGGCGCGACCCCTTTCCCAAGCCCTGCTACCTGTTCGCCCTGGTGGCCGGCGAGCTGGACGAGCTGACCGACAGCTTCACGACCATGACCGGGCGCAGGATCGACCTGCGCATCTATGTCGACACCGGCCAGGCCCTGCGCGCCGCCTACGCCATGGACGCCCTGAAGCGGTCGATGAAGTGGGACGAGGAGGCGTTCGGGCGCGAGTACGACCTGGACCTGTTCATGATCGTGGCCGTGCGCGACTTCAACTTCGGCGCGATGGAGAACAAGGGGCTGAACATCTTCAACTCCTCGCTGCTGCTGGCCGACGGCGCCACCGCCACCGACGTCGACTACGAGCGCATCGAGAGCGTGGTGGCGCACGAGTATTTCCACAACTGGACCGGCGACCGGATCACCTGCCGCGACTGGTTCCAGCTGTGCCTCAAGGAAGGCCTGACGGTGTTCCGCGACCAGAGCTTCTCGGCCGACCAGCGCGGCGCGGCGGTGCAGCGGATCAAGGACGTGCGGGCGCTGCGCACGCGCCAGTTCGCCGAGGACGCCGGGCCGATGGCCCACCCGGTGCGCCCGACCAGCTTCATGAAGATCGACAACTTCTACACGGCGACCGTCTACGACAAGGGCGCCGAGGTCATCCGCATGCTGAAGACCCTGCTGGGGCCGGAGGATTTCCGCGCCGGCATGGACCTGTATTTCGAGCGCTGCGACGGCACGGCCACCACGGTGGAGGCCTTCATCGCCTGCTTCGCCGACGCATCGAGCCGCGATCTGTCGCACTTCTTCGGCTGGTACAACCAGGCCGGCACGCCGATGGTCGGCCTCGCCGCCGACTATGATGCGCAGGCCAGGACGCTCGACCTGACCCTGACCCAGGCCACCGCCGCCACGCCGGGCCAGCCGGACAAGACGCCCCTGCCCGTGCCGATCCGCATCGGCCTGCTGGACGCCGAGGGCCGGCCGCTCGCCTTCACCCTGCCGGGGGCCGCGACTGCCGTGGACGAGGCCGTGATCGTGCTGGACGCCGCCGAGCACAGGGTGCGCCTGAGCGGCGTGGAGCGCCCGCCGGTGCTCTCGGCCCTGCGCCAGTTCTCCGCTCCGGTGAAGCTGACCGTCGGCGCCGGTCCGGCCGACGACTATGTGCTGCTGGCCGCCGACCCCGACCTGTTCAACCGCTGGGAGGCCGGCCAGCGCCTGGCCCGCGACCTGATCCTCGGCCGCGCCGGCGGCGCCCCCGACGAGCACGGCGAAGCCCGGTTCGCCGCCGCCCTGGCCCGCGCCCTCGACGACCAGTCGTCCGAGCACGCCTTCAAGGCGCTGCTGCTGTCCCTGCCCGGCGAACAGGACCTCAGCCTGGCGGTGGCGGTGGTCGATCCCGCGGCCATCCACGCCGCCCGCGAGGCGCTGCGCGCCCGCCTGGCCATCGGCCTCAGCCCCGTGCTGCAGCGGATGCACGACGAACTGGGCGCCGGCGCCGCCTCGTCCAGCCGGGTGTTTTCCCCCGACGCCGACAGCGCCGGCCGCCGGGCCCTGCGCAACGCGGCCCTCGACCTGCTGGCCGCCGGACCGGCCGAGGAGACCGCCGGCCGGGCGCTGAAGCACTACCGCGACGCCGCCAACATGACCGACGCCATGGGCGGCCTGTCCGCCCTGATGCTGATCGGCGGCCAGCCGTTCGACGAGGCCCTGGCCGACTTCTACGCCCGCTGGCGGTCGGAGCCGCTGGTGGTCGACAAATGGTTCGCCATCCAGGCCCGCAGCCCGGCGCCGGACGCCCTCGGCCGCGTGCTCGGCCTGACCGTCCACCCCGCCTTCGACCCGAAGAACCCCAACCGCCTGCGCGCCCTGGTGCAGTCGTTCGCCTCGGGCAACCCGGCCCGCTTCCACGAGCCCAGCGGCGACGGCTACCGGTTCCTGGCCGACCAGATCCTGGCCACCGACGGCTTCAACCCGATGACGGCCGCCCGCCTGATCGAGCCGCTGGGCGCCTGGCGGCGCTACAAGCCGGCGCTGGCCGCGCTGATGAAGGCGCAGCTGGAGCGCATCGCGGCAACCCCCGGCCTGTCCAAGAACGTGCTGGAGATGGCCACGCGGGCCCTGGCGGAAGGCTAGCCGCCGCCCCCCGTGGGAGGGACGATGCATTCAAGGTCGCAGCCCCTCCTGCGACCCTTCCGGCGATCAGCTTGACCGCGTAGGCTGAACCCTTCGGGGTGACTCGCGAGGACGTAGGCGTGGCAGGCCGCGCGAAGGGTGGGAACACCCGCTCCAAGGCAGAAGCAAGACCCAAGGCGCGGGCCCCATCCGTCTCGGCCGCGCCTCGCCGCGCCTCGGGCGGCCCCCTGTCGGGACAGGTGCGCATCGCCCTCGTGGCCGCCCTGTTGCTGCTCGGCGTCTATGTCGCCGTCGCCTTCGTCCGCCTGCACGACCAGCCCGGGTCGAGCCTGGCCGATCGCGCCGGCGGCGCGGCGGCCGGCGTCGCCGGCAGCGTGAACCGCGAGGCGGCCACGTTGAGGGCCGCCCTGTCCGCCGCCTCGGTCGCGCGGCGCCGCTTCGGCGGCGATCCCCTGGACGCCGCCGAAACCGCCCTGGCCGCCGCCGGCGGCGCGGCCGCCGCCACGGCGGTGGTCAACGACGGCGGCGTGATCGGGGTCGCCGGATCGGCGCCGGACGCGGCCTGGCTGCAGGCGGCCAACGCGGCGCGGGCGTCCGGCCAGGACTTCTGGATCGGCCGGGCGGGAACCGGCGCCCGCTGGTACTACGCCGCCTTCACCGCCCCGGGGTCCGGGCCGGACGCGGGCCAGCGGCTGCTGGTGATGGCCGCCGCCGATCCGCGCAGGCTGACCGGGACCGGCGTCTTCGACGGGCTGCGCGCGGTCGCCGACAGCGGCGGACGGATCATCGTCCTGACCGGATCGGGACGCGGCCGCGAGACCGAGGCCCTCACCCGCGCGATGACCGAGGCGCTGCGCCGGCCGCTCCCGGGCGCGGTCGCCAACCGGGCGCAGGACGGCTCCAACATCGTGGCGGCCGCCCGCGCGGCCGGCGACGGCGAGCTGAAGGTGGCCGCCGTGATGCGCAGCCCCTGGACCGGAGCGGACCTGCAGCCGGCGAACCTGCTGGCCCTGCTCGCGCCCCTGGCGATCGGCTGCACCCTGGCCGTCCTGCTGGTGCGCCAGAGCCTGACCGCCCAGGCGGCGCAGAACGCCTTCGCCGCCAGCGAGGAGCGGTTCCGGCTGGCGGTGGAAGCCGCCGGCT
>JAQGII010000345.1 GCA_028291305.1 Caulobacteraceae bacterium | reverse complement strand
TCCCCCCGCCGGCCGTCCCCGTCGTCAGCCCTGCGCCGACCGACGCTGTGGCCGCGGCCGGCGACACCCGCGCGGCGCGCCCGTAAACCTCCCGCGATGCCCGGGCCGGCCCTGGTCAACGCGGTGGGGACAGCCGCGGGACTGTGCTCGATGGCCAGCTTCGTGCCCCAGCTGGTCAAGATCGTGCGCGAGCGGCGCGCCGAGGGCGTCTCCCTGCGCACCTACTGCGTCACCGTGACGGGCTTCGTCCTGTGGATCGCCTATGGCCTGCTTCTGGGAAGCTGGCCGGTGGCGGTGTCCAACACCGTCTGCCTGCTGCTCTCCGCAGCCATCCTGGTCTTGAAATGGCGTTTCGGGGACGGTCCGGCGGACGCTTCGGCGGTTTCGGGGAAGATCTGACGGCCCTGGCCTGCGGCGGAACCGACTTTCGCCGTAATCTGTTCGACCTCGCCTGCGGCCCAGTCGATAATCGGTTGATTCGGTCCGGGCCCTGTCCATGCGCAAGATCACTATCGCCCTGCTGTCCGCCGCCTACCTGTGTCTGGCGCTGACGGCGGCCCTGCTGCTGTGGCGGTCGGGCGGGGGCTGGGGCGCGGGGCTGTCCAGCCTGATCGGCGCGCTCGGCCTGGCCTTCGCCCTGCACGGCGTGATCTCGCGCAGCTTCGACCGCGCGGCCCTGTCCGCCGAGATCGGCGCGGTGCGCGAGGCCAACCTGATCCTGGTCCGGCAGATGGAGCGGACGCAGGCGACGATCCGGGGCCTGGGCTCCAGCGTCAGCGAAGAGGCCGCGCGCCGCTCCGAAGCGCTGACCACCGAAGTGCGCATGTTGGAGGACCTGGTCCAGCGCATCAGCGAAGACCTCGACGAGCGGCTGAACCTGCGGCACGAGGCCCCCGCGCCGCCCTCGATCCAGCATGAGCGCAAGGCCCGGCAGGCGACCGCCCTCCTGCAGGAGGTGCGCAGCGCCCTGGCCGACAACCGCGTCGACCTCTACCTGCAGCCGGTGGTCAGCCTGCCGCAGCGGCGGACCGTCTTCTACGAAAGCTTCTCGCGCCTGCGCGACGAGAGCGGCCGGGTGATGATGCCCGCCGAATACCTGCCGGTGGCCGAGCCCGGCTGTCTGGTCAGCGCCATCGACAACCTGCTGCTGTTCCGCTGCGTGCAGATCGTGCGCCGGCTGGCCAAGCAGGACCGCAAGGTCGGCATCTTCTGCAACATCTCCCTGGCCTCCCTGGCCGACGACACCTTCTTCCCGCAGTTCATCGAGTTTCTGGGCGAGAACCGGGACACCGCCGGCGGCCTGATCTTCGAACTGGGCCAGGCGGCGTTCGAGGCGCGCGGGGCGGTGGAAGCACGCAACATGGCCAAGCTGGCCGACCTGGGCTTCCGCTTCTCCCTGGACAAGGTCACCGACCTCAGCCTGGATTTCACCGACCTGTCGCGGGCGGACGTCAAGTTCGTGAAGATCGCCGGCGACGTGATGCTGTCGCAGTTGCTGGAGATGGACGGGCGCCTGACCCTGAAGTCCAACCGCGACATCGAGGCCTCCGACTTCGCCGCCCTCAGCGCCCGCTATGGCGTCGAGGTGATCGCCGAGAAGATCGAGAGCGAGCGCCAGGTCGTCGACATCCTCGAACTCAACGTCGGCTACGGCCAGGGCAACCTGTTCGGCGAGCCGCGCGCCATCCGCGAGGCGGTGCTGGCCGAAACCGATCCGCCGGTCGACTACATGCGCTCGACCCTGAAGCGCAGGGCCGCCAACTGGTAGCGACCGGCGGGCGCCGACCGGGCATGCCCCCTCCGACGCATTCTGCGCCACCTCCCGCGCTAAAGCGGCGGAGGATGACGTCGCCGGTTGACCTGGCCCGCCGCGCCGCTTAGCTCCCCCGCCATGACCGCTCCCCGCCCCTTGCCCGGCCTGTCCCAAGTCGCCGACCAGTACGATGTGCTGCTGTGCGACGTCTGGGGCGTGATCCACAACGGGCGCGACCGCTTCCCCGCCGCCTGCGACGCCCTGGCCCGCTTCGGCGCCGAGCGCGGGCCGGTAATCCTGATCTCCAACTCGCCGCGTCCCGCCCTGGCGGTGGAGAGCCAGCTCGACGAACTGGGCGTGCCGCGCGAGGCCTGGACCAGCTTCATCACCTCCGGCGACGCCACCCGGGCCCTGCTGGCCGAGCGCGCGCCCGGCCCGGCCTGGCGCATCGGCCCGGACCGCGACAACGTCCTGTATGAAGGCCTCGGCCTGGAATTCGCCGGCCCCACCGAGGCGGCCTTCGTCGCCTGCACGGGCCCGGTCAACGACGAGGTCGAGACCCCCGAGGACTACCGCGCCGACCTCGCCGTGGCCGCCGAACGCGGCCTGACCATGATCTGCGCCAACCCCGACCGGGTGGTGCACCGGGGCGAGCGTCTGATCTACTGCGGCGGCGCCCTGGCCGACCTCTACGGCCAGCTGGGCGGAGAGGTGATTATGGCCGGCAAGCCCGCGCCCGCCATCTACAGGCTGTGCCTGGAGGAGGCCGAGAAGAAGACCGGCAAGCCCGACCCGCGCGTGCTGTGCATCGGCGACGGCATCCCCACCGACGTCAAGGGCGCCGCGCAGCAGGCCCTGGACTGCCTGTTCATCGCCGGCGGCATCCATGGCCTGGAGACGGCGGGCCCCGGGGGCGGCATGAACGCCGACAAGGTCGGGGCCCTGCTGCGGGGCGAGGGCGCCAAGGCGGCCTACGCCATGATGGCCTTGAGCTGGTAGGGCCCGTGGACACCCAGCCCGCCCCCGAGCCCGAAGAGCTGAGCGTCGGCCGATCCGCCGAGCGCCGGTTCGCCGTCACCGACGCCGCCGTGCGCGCCTTCGCCGCCGTGTCGGGCGACCACAACCCCGTGCACCTGGACGACGCCTATGCCGCGCGCACCGTGTTCCGCGGCCGGGTGGCCCACGGCATGCTGCTCGGCGCGCATATCTCGGCGGTGCTGGGCGACCAGCTGCCGGGGCCCGGCTCGATCTACCTGTCCCAGACCCTGAGCTTCGACCACCCCGCGCGCATCGGCGACGAGGTGCTGGTCCGCGTCGCGGTGGTGTCGATCGACGACAAGAGCCGTCATGCGGTGCTGTCGACCGTCTGCACCGTGGGCGACAAGGTGGTGGCGCAGGGCGAGGCGGTGGTCGTCCCGCCGCGCCGGCGCAAGGCGCGCCCCGCGTGAGCCTGACCGTGGTCCAGGGATGGCGCGATTTGGCGCCCGGGCAGAAGGGCGCCTGCGTCGCGCTGGGCGCCTTCGACGGCGTGCACGGCGGCCATCGCCAGGTGATCGCCCAGGCGGCCAAGGCCGCGCAACGGCTGGACGCGCCGCTGGGCGTGATCCGTTTTTCGCCGCATCCGGCCCGCGTCATGCGCCCGGACGCCGAACCCTTCCTGCTGATGACCCCGGGCCAGCAGGCCCGCGCCCTGGAGGCCTTGGGGGTGGAGCGGATCCACGACATCGCCTTCGACGCCGACCTGGCCGGCCTGAGCGACGAGGACTTTGCCCGCCAGGTGCTGGCGCAGGGCCTGGGCGTGCGCCACGTGGCGGCAGGCTTCGACATCACCTTCGGCAAGGGCCGCACCGGCGACGCGGAGGGCCTGAAGCGGCTGGGCGAGACCTACGGCTTCAGCGTCTCCATCGTCGATACCGTGGTCGGGCCGGACGGGATCAAGGTGTCCTCGAGCGCGGCGCGCGAGGCCGTGCGCGCGGGCGACGTCGCCCTCGCCGCCCGCATCCTCGGCCGGCCCTTTGCCATCGAGGGCGTGGTGGTGGAGGGCCAGCATCTGGGCCGAAAGCTCGGCTTCCCCACCGCCAACGTCGAGCTCGACGGCTATGTGCGCCCCAGGCTCGGCTCCTACGCCACCCGCACCCGCCTGGCCGACGGCCGCCTGATGCCGGGCGTCGCCAACGTCGGCGAGAACCCGACCACCGGCCGGGTGGACGCGAGGCTGGAGGTCTGGCTGTTCGATTTCGACGAGGACCTTTACGGCCAGACCATCGAGACCGAACTGGTTGCCTTCCTGCGCCCGGAGTTGAAGTTCGACGGCCTCGACGCCCTGATCGCCCAGGTCAAGGCCGACGCCGACCAGGCCCGCACCCTGCTGATGCCGCCGTTCTGATGTGAAATGACGTCCTCCCCTGTGAAGCGGCAGCGGAACGGGGGAGGATGCTGGCCCCTCGCGCCCGCCTCTGTTACACAGCCGCCGATGAAACCTCTCCGGCCAGCTTCGCGAATTAACCGCCCGGCGTGACGCCGTGGGCGAGAGCTCCAGCGCGCGCCGGGACCCTGCAAACCCGCTCATTCCCGGCCCACGGAGCGCCTAAGGCGCACAGGCCGAGCCGGGAGCCCACAGCCACCGCGCTTACCTGATCGAGTCCATGGCCGACGACGCCCAAACCGCCCCTACCGCCGCCCGCGACTATCGCGAGACCGTGTTCCTGCCCGAAACGCCGTTCCCCATGCGCGCGGGCCTGCCGCAGAAGGAGCCGGAGATTCTGGCCCGCTGGGAGCAGCTGGACCTCTACCAGTCGATCCGCAAGGCGCGGCAGGCCGCCGGCGCGCCGCTCTATGTGCTGCACGACGGCCCGCCCTACGCCAACGGCACGCTGCACATCGGCCACGCCCTGAACAAGACGATGAAGGACTTCGTGGTCCGCTCGCGCTTCGCCCTGGGCTACGACGTCGACTATGTGCCCGGCTGGGACTGCCATGGCCTGCCCATCGAGTGGAAGATCGAGGAAGAGGTCCGCGCCCAGGGCCGGCGCAAGGACGAGGTGCCTGTCGCCGAGTTCCGCGCCCGCTGCCGCGCCTTCGCCGCCAAATGGATCGACGTGCAGCGCGTCGAGTTCAAGCGGCTGGGCGTGCTGGGCCGCTGGGAGCAGCCCTATTCGACCATGGACTTCGCCTCCGAAGCCAAGATCGTCGGCGAGTTCCACAAGTTCCTGATGTCCGGCCAGCTCTATCGCGGCTCCAAGCCGGTGATGTGGAGCCCGGTCGAACGCACCGCCCTGGCCGACGCCGAGGTCGAGTACCACGACCACGTCTCGCCGACGGTGTGGGTCAAGTTCCCGGTGGCCAATTCGGACGCCCTCACCGGCGCCGCCATCGTCATCTGGACCACCACGCCCTGGACCATCCCGGCCAACCGCGCCATCGCCTTCAATCCGGGCGTCGAATACGGCCTCTATGAGGTGGCGGCCATGGAAGAGGGCCTGGCCTTCGAGCCCTGGGCCAAGCCGGGCGACCGGCTGATCGTCGCCGACAACCTCGCGGCCGACGTCGCCGCCGGCGCCAAGATCGCCGACTGGGTCCGCCTGCGGGCCGTCGATCCCCTCGGCCTGGTCGCCCGCCACCCACTGGCGGCGCTGGACGCGGGCTACGGCTTCGACGTGCCCCTGCTGCCCGGCGACCACGTCACCGACGACGCCGGCACGGGCTTCGTCCACACCGCCCCTGGCCACGGCCAGGACGACTACCAGGTCTGGCTGGACAACGGCCACAGCCGCGACTCCATCCCCGACACCGTCGATCCGGACGGCGCCTATTACCCGCATGTGCCGCTATTTGGCGGGCTGAAGGTGCTCGAGACCGAGGGCAAGAAGGCCGGCAAGTTCGGGCCGGCCAACGGCGCGGTGATGGACAGGCTGATCGAGGCCGGCAACCTGTTGGCGCGCGGCCGGGTCGAGCACGCCTATCCCCACTCCTGGCGCTCCAAGGCCCCGGTGATCTTCCGCAACACGCCGCAGTGGTTCGTGCGGGTGGCCGACGACGGCCTGCGCGCCACCGCCCTGGCGGCCATCGACGCCACCGAATTCTATCCGGCGGCGGGCAAGAACCGCATCCGCTCGATGGTCGAGGGCCGCCCCGACTGGCTGATCTCGCGCCAGCGCGCCTGGGGCTCGCCCCTGGCCATGTACGTCGACAAACAGACCGGCGAGCCGCTCAGGGACGAGGCGGTCAACGCCCGCATCCTCAAGGCCATCGCGCAGGAGGGCGCCGACGCCTGGTTCGTCCGCCCCGACGCCGAGTTCCTCGGCAACAGCTACGACCCCGCCGACTACGAGAAGATCGAGGACATCCTCGACGTCTGGTTCGACTCCGGTTCGACCCACAGCTTCGTGCTGGAGGGCCGCGAGGACAGCCGCTGGCCCGCCGACCTCTACCTGGAGGGCTCCGACCAGCACCGCGGCTGGTTCCAGTCGTCCCTGCTGGAGGCCTGCGGCACCCGCGGCCGGGCCCCGTTCAAGGGCGTGCTGACCCACGGCTTCGTCCTCGACGAGCAGGGGGAGAAGATGTCCAAGTCGAGGGGCAACACCACGGAGCCTCAGACCGTCACCAAGGAGAGCGGCGCGGAAATCCTGCGCCTGTGGGTGGCGATGTCGGACTATTCGGAAGACCTGCGCATCGGCAAGACCATCCTGCAGACCACCATCGACGCCTACCGCAAGCTGCGCAACACCCTGCGCTACCTGCTGGGGGCGGTGGCCGGGTTCGACGAGGCCGAGCGCCTGGCGCTGGAGGAGATGCCGCCGCTGGAGCGGTTCATCCTGCACCGCCTGTGGCAGCTGGACGAGCAGGTGCGCGCCGCCTACGAGGCCTACCGCTTCCAGGACGTGTGGCGGCCGATCGTCGACTTCTGCACCGGCGAGCTGTCGTCCCTCTATTTCGACATCCGCAAGGACAGCCTCTACTGCGACCGCCCCGACGCCATCCGCCGCCGCGCGGCGCGCACGGTGATGGACGCGGTGTTCGAGCGCCTGACCATCTGGCTGGCGCCGCTAGCCCCCTTCACCATGGAAGAGGCCTGGACCATCCGCTATCCGGACGCCGGCTCCAACTGCCTGCGCATCTTCCCGCAGACCCCGGACGCCTGGCGCAGCGACGCCGAGGCCGCGCGCTGGGCCAAGGTCGAGCAGGTCACCCGGGTCGTCACCGGCGCCCTGGAGGTCGAGCGCCGCGAGAAGCGCATCGGCGGGGCGCTGGAAGCCGCACCCAAGGTGTGGATCGCCGACCCGGCCCTGCTGCTGGCCTTCGATGGCCTGGACGCGGCCGAGGTGTTCCGCACCAGCCAGGCCGACCTGGCAGCCGGCGAGGGACCCGACGAGGGCTTCCGCCTGCCGGAGGTCGCCGGGGTGACCGTCGAGCCCCTACGCGCCCGCGGCCATAAATGCGCCCGATCCTGGCGCATCCTGCCGGAGGTGGGCTCCGATCCGCGCTATCCCGAGCTTTCGCTGCGTGACGCCGACGCGGTGGCCTATTGGGACGCGCACCACGATGCGTCCTTGGAGAAGGCCGCCGACGCGACCTCTTCGGGATGACGAACGATATGGATGTCCAAAACCTGCGCCGTGGCGAGGAGCGCCGGGAAGGCGCGTCCCGGACCCCGCGGCCCGTCACCCGTCTGGGCCTCTACGCCTACGCCCTGGCGCTGGTGGTGCTGGTGCTCGACCAGCTGTCCAAGGCCTGGGTGCTGAACGGCCTGCACCTGGCCGAACGCGGCCAGATTCCGGTCGCGTCCTTCTTCCGCCTGACCATGGTGATGAACCAGGGCGTCTCGTTCGGCCTGCTGCGCGCCGATGGCCCGGTCGGCCGCTGGCTGCTGGTGACCGCGGCCCTGGTGGTGGTGGTGGGGCTGATCGCTTGGGCGCGGCGGGCCGAGCGGCCGCTGTTCGCCGCCGCGCTCGGCCTGATCATCGGCGGGGCGCTGGGCAACAACCTGATCGACCGCGCCCGGATCGGCCAGGTGGTCGATTTCCTGGACTTCTCGGGCCTCTATTTCCCCTGGGTTTTCAACGTCGCCGACAGCGCCATCACCGTCGGCGTCGTCCTGCTGCTGCTGGACAGCTTCGCCCCGACGACGCCCAAACCGGCATCACCGGGCCGTGACAACTGAGGCTATGGATTGGCGCCCGTCCATTAACTAGGGTATCTGCTGCAGTCAAAGGCGGCCGGGGGGTATCCGGATTCCGCTCAAGAGGATGAAGATGCGTCTCAACCGCTTTGCCGCCGCCCTCGCTCTGACCACCGGCATGGGCGCCCTGGGCTTCGGCATGTCCGGGTGCAACAGCGCCGCCCAGGCGCTGGGCATCACCAAGGTCACCCCCGACGAATTCCGCGTCGTCACCAAGGCGCCGCTGACCGTGCCGCCCGACTACGCCATGCGTCCGCCGGCCCCCGGCGAGCCCCGGCCGCAGGAACTGCAGCCGGAAAGCGCCGCGCGCAACGCGCTGCTGGGCGCCCGCAGCGCCGAAAGCCGCTCGGACGGCGAGAAGCTGCTGGCGGCCAAGGCCGGCGGCGACAAGGCCGACCCGCTGGTCCGCTATGTCGTGGACGACGAGTTCGGCGATCTGGCGCACAAGGAACCGAGCTTCGCCGACCGCGTGCTGTTCTGGCGCAAGGACAAGCCGACCGCCAGCCCCGCGGCGACCGCCGCCGTCGCCGGCGCCGTCACCGCCGCGCCGCTCGACCCGGCCACCGAAGCCGCGCGCCTGAAGAGCCTGACCGGCGACAAGCCCGTGCGGATCCAGCGCGACCAGACCGGCGGTCCGACCAAGCTTCCGGGTTTGTAATTCCGGCGTCATTCCCGGGCTTGTCCCCGGGGACCCATACGCGCCTCTCCTGACCGAGCCCGCTGCGCGCTCGATCGAGCGTCGGCGTCTGTGGATCCCAGGCACACGGCCTGGGATGACGATCAGTGTGTGCAGCGCTGAAAACCCGCTACCCTCGGCGTCCCCCGACTCGCGTAGCAGCCCCATGCCGATCCGCCGCCTTCCGCCCGAGACCGTCAACCGCATCGCCGCCGGCGAGGTGGTCGAGCGGCCGGCCAGCGCCGTCAAGGAACTGGTCGAGAACGCGCTGGACGCCGGCGCCGCGCGCGTCGAGGTCCAGGTCGACCAGGGCGGCCTGTCGCGCATCCTGGTGGCCGACGACGGCCAGGGCCTGACCCGCGACGAGCTGGCTCTGGCGGTGGAGCGCCACGCCACCTCCAAGCTGTATCCCGACGCCGACGGCGAATGGGACCTGCTGCACATCGCCACCCTGGGCTTCCGCGGCGACGCCCTGCCCTCCATCGGCTCGGTGGCCCGGCTGACCCTGACCTCGCGGCCGAAGAGCGGCGGCGACGCGTTTGCCCTGACGGTGGAGGGCGGGCTGATGGGCGCGGCCCAGCCGGCCGCCTTCCCCGGCCCGCACGGCGCGCGGGTGGAGGTGCGCGACCTGTTCTTCGCCACCCCGGCCCGGCTGAAGTTCATGAAGTCCGAGCGCTCCGAGGCCATGGCCATCACCGAGGAGGTCAAGCGCCAGGCCATGGCGCACGAAGCGGTCGCCTTCTCGCTGGATATCGACGGCAAGCGCGTGCTGCGCCTGTCCGCGGAGCACCCCGGCCCCGAGGGCCGGCTGCAGAGACTGGCCGCCATCCTCGGCCGCGAGTTCCAGGACAACGCCATCCTGATCGACCAGAACCGCGAGGGCGTCCGCCTGTCGGGCTATGCCGGCCTGCCCACCTTCTCGCGCGGCAACGCCGCCCACCAGTACCTGTTCGTCAACGGACGGCCGGTGCGCGACCGGCTGCTGCAGGGCGCCCTGCGGGGGGCCTACGCCGACTTCCTGGCTCGCGACCGCCACCCGCTGGCGGTGCTCTATCTGGAACTCGACCCGCACGAGGTGGACGTCAACGTGCATCCGGCCAAGGCCGAGGTGCGCTTCCGCGATCCGGGCCTCGTGCGCGGGCTGATGATCGGCGCCCTGCGCCACGGCCTGGCCGGCGCGGGGCATCAGGCCTCGAGCACCGTGGCCGCGGCGGCCCTGGGCAGCTTCCGCCCCGAAGGCGGCGGCTTTGCCCACATGCCCCAGCGCACCCACGCGCCGGGTTATTCGGCCTGGCAGTCCGGCGGCTGGACCCCTGCCCCCTCCCTGCCGGGCCTCGCGGCCCTGTCGGCGCGGGTCGATCCGGGCGTCGAAGAGCCGGCGTCGGCGTTCGAGCCGGCGCCCTCGGCCGCCGTGTTCGACCCCCTCGACCAGCCGCTCGGCGCCGCGCGCGCGCAACTGCACGAGACCTACATCCTGGCACAGACCCGCGACGGGGTGATCATCGTCGACCAGCACGCGGCCCACGAGCGGCTGGTCTATGAGCGGATGAAGACCGAGTTGGACGCCGGCGGCGTGGCCCGCCAGAGCCTGCTCCTGCCCGAGGTGGTCAACCTCGATCCCGCCGAGGCCGAGCGGCTGCTCGCCCGCGCCGCGGAACTGGCCGAGCTCGGCCTGGTCGTCGAGGGCTTCGGGCCCGGCGCGGTGCTGGTGCGCGAAACGCCGGCCCTGCTGGGCGAGGTGGACGTGCAGGGCCTGGTCAGGGACATCGCCGACGACCTGGCCGAGAACGACACGGCGATGGCGCTGAAGGAGCGGCTCGGCGAGGTGTGCGGCGCCCTGGCCTGCCGCGGCTCGGTGCGCGCCGGCCGGCGCCTCCAGCCCGCCGAGATGAACGCCCTGCTGCGCCAGAGG
>JAQGII010000310.1 GCA_028291305.1 Caulobacteraceae bacterium | reverse complement strand
GCGGCGCGGTGGCGCACCAGCTCAAGGCCGGCTTCGTCCCCCTCAGGAAGCGCGGCAAGCTGCCCGGCGAAACCTACGCCGTCGAATACGCCCTGGAGTACGGCGTGGACGCCATGGAGATGCACCGCGACGCCCTGATCGACGGCGAACGCACCATGCTGATCGACGACCTGATCGCCACCGGCGGGACGGCCCTGGCGGCGGTGGACCTGTTGCGGCGCGGCGGCGCCAATGTCATCGCGGCCGGCTTCGTCATCGACCTGCCCGACCTGGGCGGCGCGGTGAAGCTGGCGCAGACCGGCGTCCCGGTCTCGAGCCTGGTGGCCTTCCCCGGCCACTGACCGCCGGGCGCCCTTTTATCGCTGCAGACCGGCCCTATCTGGATCGGGATGAGAAACCCGACACCGGTCCATACGCCAGCCTGGCGCAACTTCCGCAGGATGCAGGACTGCGCCTGCCTGTTCGCCAGTCTGATCTATGCCGGCGCGGTAATCCACGCCTGGCGCGTGCTGCCTGGGCCCAACCAGACTAAGCTGATCTTCACCCTGGCCGCCCCGCTGATTTTCCTGTCCCTGGTCGTGCTGCTGCCAGTGGCGATCGGCGGCCTGAGGCGCCAGCTGCGCCGCTACGTCTGGATGAGCTTCAACGCCGGCTTCGGCCAGACGCCCGGCTCGATCATCTCGGGGCTCGGCCTGCTCGCCTTCGCAGCGGTGTTCATCTACCTGCAGATCGCCGGCGTGGCCAAGGGCGGCCGCTATCCGGCCGGGGTATTCTCCGGCTATGCCGCGGGCATCGGCATCCTGTTCGTGCAGGCGGTGCTGGTCCGGAGCCTGGAGCGGGACCCGGAGATCAGGCGCCGGATCGAGGCGGCGCCATAGCGTCCTCCCCCGCTTGCGGGGAGGCGGCGCGGAGCGCCGGAGGGGGCATGCCCAGCCTAAGCCTCCACCTTGCCGCTGGCGGCCTGATGGAACAGCTGCAGGGTGCGCAGGCGGCTGAGGCGGGCGGGGTCGGGATCGTAGTCGTCGCGGTCGTGCGAGAAGAAGCCGTGGTCGGCCTCGTAGAGGAACAGCGGCACGTCCGGATGGGCGGCGGTGATCTTGTCCCGATGCTCGGACGTGATGTGGGCGTCCTTCTTGCCGAAATGCAGGATGACGGGGATCTTCGGCGTCTCGGCGACGAAGCCGGAGATGCCGCCGCCGTAGTAGGCGGACGCGGCGGTCAGGCCGGTGCAGCGGCACGCCGCCAGCCAGGCGATGGTGCCGCCGTAGCAGAAGCCGGTGATGAACACCGGTCCGTTGAGCACGTCGATGCAGGTCTGGACGTCGCCCAGCGCCCGGTCGAAGCCGACCTCCTGCACATAGCCGCGGCCCTTGGCGATGCCGTCGGCGTCGCGCTTGGCGTCGAAGTTGCGCTCGCAGCGGTCGAACATCTGGGGCGCCAGCACTTCATAGCCGTCCTCGGCGAAGCTGTCGGCCAGCTCCCTGATCCCCTGGGTGACGCCGAAGATCTCCTGGATCAGGACCAGACCGCCGCGCCGGGCGTCCTTGGGGGCGACGTGATAGGCCTCGAATTCGAAACCGTCGGCCTTGCTCTTGAGCTTCATGGGGTGCTCCGGGTCAAAAGCACGTCAGGCGAAAATGGGTACCGGTTTCGCCGCCCGACGTGCTGCTGGTGAATCTAGGATGTGAAGCGGAAGTGCATGACGTCGCCGTCCTGCACCACGTATTCCTTGCCTTCCAAACGCATCTTGCCCGCCTCCTTGGCCCCCGTCTCGCCGTTCAGGCGGACGTAGTCGGGATAGGCGATGGTCTCGGCGCGGATGAAGCCCTTCTCGAAATCGGTATGGATCACGCCCGCCGACTGCGGCGCGGTCATCCCCACCGAGATGGTCCAGGCGCGGGCCTCCTTGGGTCCGACGGTGAAATAGGTCTGCAGCCCCAGCAGGGCGTAGGCCTCGCGGATCAGGCGGTTCAGGCCCGGCTCCTCCAGCCCCAGGGTCTCCAGGAACTCGGCGCGCTCGGCGGCGTCCAGCATCGCCACCTCGCTCTCGATCTGGGCCGAGATGACCACCGACTTGGCGTGGTCGGCCGCCGCCCGCTTGGCCACGGCGTCGGACAGGGCGTTGCCCTTGTCGGCCGCCGCCTCCTCCACGTTGCAGACGTACAGCGCCGGCTTGGAGGTCAGCAGTTGCAGCATGCCCCAGGCCTTGTCGTCGTCCGGGTCGACCTTGGCGTTGCGCGCGGGCTTGCCGGCGTTGAGCTGCTCCAGCGCCAGCTTGACCAGGGCGAGGGTCTGGGCCGCGTCCTTGTCGCCGCCCTTGGCCTTCTTCTCCAGGGCGGTGGTGCGCTTCTCCAGGCTCTCCAGGTCGGCCAGCATCAGTTCGGTTTCGATGATGTCGAGGTCGGAGATCGGATCGACCCGGCCCTCCACGTGGGTGATGTCGTCATCGACGAAGCAGCGCGAGACGAAGGCCACTGCATCGCAGTCGCGGATGGTGGCCAGGAACTGGTTGCCCAGGCCCTCGCCCTTGGAGGCGCCGCGCACCAGGCCGGCCACGTCCACGAAGTTGATCCGGGCGGGGATAATCTCCTTGGAGCCGGCGATCTTGGCCAGCACGTCCAGGCGCGGCTCCGGCACCGCCACGTCGCCCATGTTGGGCTCGATGGTGCAGAAGGGATAGTTGGCGGCCTGGGCCGCCGCCGTCTGGGTCAGGGCGTTGAACAGGGTGGACTTGCCAACGTTGGGCAAGCCGACGATCGCGACCTTCAGCGCCATCAGATCCTCAAAGATTTATGTGACGCGGTCTTATGGCCAAGGCCGGGGGCGTTGGCGAGTCCTCTAATGCTCCACCGCGAGGCGGGGAGCTGTCAGCGACGCTAGCGCGCCCGCGAGATCGCCTCGCCCGCCAGGTCGCGCCATTGGCGGCCCTCCTTGCGGAAGCGGGGATTGGTGCGCTCCAGGCGCTTGTCGATCTCGGTCAGGCTGTCCTGCGCCTCCTGGCGGCGTCCCGTGCGGGCCAGGAAGGCCGCCTGGCGGGCCAGGCCTTCCAGTCCGGGCAGGCGCATGGCCGCGTACTGGTAAGGGCCCTCCGCCTCCGCGATGCGGCCCAGGCCCTCGTAGGCGCGGCCCAGCTGCAGCGCCGTCTGCGGCGTGCGCGGATAGGTCTTCTCCAGCTGCTCCAGCAGGGGCGCGGCCTCGCCGTGGCGCCCCAGCTCCACCAGGGACTGAGCCAGGCCATAGGTCAGAGCCGGGTCCTCGGCGTGCACGCCCTGGGCGGCGGCGCGGTAGAGGGACTCCGCTTCGTCCCAGCGGCCCAGGGCGCCGGCCGCCGCGGCCAGGCGCATGCGGTTGTTCACCGTGGGGCTGTCGTCCACCGCCGCCTTGGCGTTGCGGTAGTCGCGGGTGGGGTCGAGCGTTTCGCGCGCCGCCTCCCTGGCCTTGCGCGCCGTCGGGCCGCCCGCCAGCGACGGGATCACCACGGCGATCAGGTAGATGATCCCGCCCAGCGGCGAGATCAGCAGGATGATGTACAGCCACATCATGTTCTGGCCGGTGCGCACCACGTGCACGCACAGGGCGATGGAGAACAGCAGGCCCAGACCGAACAGCTCTAGCGTCATTTCAGGCCTCTCGTCCCGCCACGCGGGGGTCCAGCTTCTCGGCCGGGGCCAGCCGCATCACCTCGGCCTGGTATCGTTCGTCCTCGCCCGCGACCAGCATCGGCGCGGCGTCGGCGATCGCTTCGTTGAGGGCCTTGACCCAGGTCTGGTCCACCTTGTGGAAGTCCGACAGGACATGGCCCAGCACCCGGTCCTTGTGTCCCGGATGACCTATTCCCATGCGGCCGCGGCGGAAATCGGGCCCGATGTGGGCGATGGTCGAGCGCACGCCGTTGTGCCCCGCCGCGCCGCCGCCGGTCTTCATGCGAAAACGGCCGGGAGCCATGTCCAGTTCGTCGTAGAAGACGACCACGTCGGCGGGGGTCAGCTTGTAGAACTTGAGCGCTTCGCCGATCGAGCGGCCGCTGTCGTTCATGAAGGTCTGGGGTTTGAGCAGCAGCACCTTGGCCGACCCGCCGGCACCGTCGATGGTCCCCTCGGCCGCCAGGCCCTGGAACTTGGAGCGCATGGCGGGGAACGACCACCGGCGCGCGAGCGCGTCGATGGCCATGAAGCCGATGTTGTGCCGGTTATGCTGGTATTGGGGCCCGGGATTGCCCAGTCCCGCCAGGATCAGCATGGCCAACCCTGCATTGGTCCGGCCCCGCTGCGTTCAGGTTCAGGCCGCGGGGGGGGCCGCTTCGCCTTCGGCCGTCGCGTCTTCCGCCTGCATGGCCGAGGACATGCCGATGCTGGCCACCGTGGCGTCGCGGTCGTGCGGCGCGAGCTTGGCGCCCTTGGGCAGCTTCAGGTCGGCGGCGCGGATCGAATCGCCGACGTCCAGGCCAGTCAGGTCGACCACCAGTTCCTCGGGGATGGAGTCTGCCGGCACTTCCAGCTGGACTTCGTGCAGGGCGATGGTCAGGGCGCCGCCGCGCTTCATGCCCGGCGAGGCGTCTTCGTTCTTGAAGTGCACCGGCACGGCGATCTTGATCAGCTGATGCTCGTCGACGCGGTAGAGGTCGAAGTGGACCGGCTCATCCGACACCGGATGGAACTGGATGTCCTTGGCGATGACCGACTGGACCTTGCCCTCGTGCTTCAGGGTCACCAGGTGGCCCAGCAGCTTGCCGGAATAGAGCGCCTTGCGGAACTCGTTCTTGGGCACGGACACCGACACGGGACCCAGCGGGCCGCCGTAGAGGACGCCCGGGACCTTGCCTTCGCGGCGAGCCAGACGGGCGGCGCCGGTACCCGCGGTTGCGCGGACTTCGACGTTCAGGACGATATCGGCCATGGCCTTGCCTCAAAACGAAACCGCCGCGCGTAGCGCGCGGCGTCGGTCGTAGACCGGTAAAAGCATTAGGGTGCGGGTAATTACACGCTTCCGCCCGGCCGTGCAACTGCGCCGGCCGAGCTTCCCGCGCGAGGGCCTATCCGGCGCTCTTCTTCTTCCTTTGGCGGGGCGCGGGCTTGACCGGCGCCGCTGGCGCGGCGGGCGGCGCGGCGACCGGCGGCGCGGGCGTGAAGACGGCGAGCTGCGCCCCCCGCATGATGCATTGCCCGGTGTCCGCCAGGATGTGCTGGCCCAGGCAGAACACGTCCTCATAGTGGGGCTTGGACACCGCCAGGCACTGGTAGAGGTTCAGCTTGGCCATGTTCAGGCAATAGGACTGGTTGTTCTCGGCCAGCAGGCCGTTCATCTGCACCGTGTATTCCTCGCCCCCTTCGCCGAGCGCGGCCATCGCCGCCACAGCCAGGGCGCGGTTGACCAGCGGGGTATAGGGCCCGGAAACCGGCGCGCCGGACACGGTCATGGGCGCGGCGCCCATCGCCGCCTGCTTCAGGCTGCCGGCGTCCTCCTCGATGGCCTTCTGCCGCTCCGCGGACAGGCTCTTGGCCATGGCCAGCCGCGCCGGGCGATCGGGCACGTCGGCCTTGGACCACGCCTGGTGCTGCACGTCGTAGGCGGCCTGCTTGACCTTGACGCCGACGGCCAGCAGGCGCTTGCCCTGCTCTGTCAGGGCCGCGATCACCAGTCCGGCCGCCGAATCCGCGCCCTGGAAGCTGGCGGCATAGTTGGGGTTGGCCATGATGGCGTTGGCCACCCTGGACCGCTGGCCCGCGTCGCCGGCGAATGAGCGCAGGGTGGCGACGAAGGTCGGGTCCTGTAGGGCGACGATGGCGGCATAGGCGGTCTCGCCGCGCTGGAACTGGTCGATCTGGTAGGTTGCGCCGGTCTTCAGCGAAGACGCGACCGCCTCTCCGCCGGTGAAGGCCGGATCGATGGCCGAGGCCCGGTCCACGTAGGCGCGATAGACGCTGGCGGCCTCGATCACGCTGGAGGGCAGCAGCACGGGCGGCGGCGGCGGCGGCAGTTCGGCCACCGGCGGCGGCGGCGGCGGGGGGGCGGCGGACTCGCAAGCGGCCAGGCTGACGGCGATGGCGACCGAGGCGAGGAGCAGTCCCCGGGAAACGAAGCCGGCTTTAGCCAACGCTTTCATGCACAGAAACTCCTGGAACCAACCACGCCGGACACGAGCCGGAATCGGCAATAAGATCAAGTGATTATACGAATGAAAGCCGGCGCCCCGAAGGCCTTTCGCCCAACCCGCCGCCGCCCTGTCTGTGGGCAGGGCGAGCGGAGTGGCCCTCTAATTCCCGGCCCAGCGGATTGGTTCCAGCGGCGGGTCCGGATGAGATCAAAAGCCCGTGAGTGCGGCTAAGCCTACCCCTGTCGCAGACGTTGGATGAGCGCCTCGCGGCCGGGCGCGAAGTCCTGCCCTATCCACCAGGCTTCGGCGTCGCGCAGCGCGGCGCCCATCGCGGGTCCCGCCGCCAGGCCGGCGGCGGCGGCGTCCTGTCCGGAAAGGGGGAATTTGGGCGGCGTCCAGGTGTCGACTTCGCCGAGCAGGGCCAGCCACGGCTGCGGCGGCGTGTCGGGCGACGCCGCCCACGCCAGCTTCACCCGGTCGCGATAGGCCTGGGGACCCAGGCTGTAGAGGATGCGGCGCGCGGCCGGCA
>JAQGII010000264.1 GCA_028291305.1 Caulobacteraceae bacterium | reverse complement strand
GGCCGGAGATCAAATAGGTGTTGTAGGGCGTCGGATCGACCACCTCGGCGTGGGTCAGGCTGCGGCCCAGCGGCCGGCCCTTGGTCATCCCGTAGATGATGGTCGGGTCGGACTCCAGCCGCATGCCCTTGCGCAGCCGGTTCAGATAGACCGACGCCACGTGCGGTCGCTCGACGGGCAGCGCCGTCTCCTTCTCGACGATGGACGCCAGAGTCACCGCCTGCTGAGGGGTCTTATAGGGCAGGCCCGGCTTGCGGGCGGCCCACAGGCGCGCCACCAGCTTGGCCTGCGCCTGGGTCATCTGGGCGAGCGCCTCGGCCCGATCCTCGCCGCGCTCGACATCGTAGGTCTGGGGCATGACCGAGCCCTCGGCCGGAGGCTGCACCCGGCCGGTCAGCACGGGGTTGGCGTTGAGGATGTCGGCGACCTGGGCCGAGGACAGGCCCTCGGCGACCGTGACCAAGTGGCGGACGATCCTACCGGCGCGGATCATGCCGAGGATCTGGAACGCCGACGCCCTGGCCGGGATCGAATATTCGCCCGCCCGCAGGTGTTGGCCGCCGCCGGTCGCCTTGGCCAGCAGGGCGAAGGCGAAGGGCAGCCGAATCACCCCGGCGTCCGCCAGGGCCTCGGATATCTGCGGCAGGCCCGAGCCGCGCTTCAGGACGACGGTGGTCTCGACGCCGCCTTCGCGAGGGCCGGGTCCGGGGCCGAAACTCAACCAGCCGAAAGCGACGGCGGCCAGGACCACGAGGATGAGGAACAGCACCAGCACGCCGGGCAGCCGGCGGCGCGACGGCGGCGGCCGGGTCGATCGCCCCCCCTGTCTGCGAGGATGGGGGCGGCCCTTCGAAGAGGTTTTGCGCCTGGGCGCGCTCACGGCACCCGCTTGAGGACGAGCGCGGCGTTGGTGCCGCCGAACCCGAAGCTGTTGGACAGGGCGATGTCGATCTTCATCGGCTTGGCCTTGAGGGGCACCAGGTCGATGGGGGTCGAAACCGACGGATTGACCAGGTTCAGCGTCGGCGGCGCGATCTGGTCGCGGATCGCCAGGGCCGTGAAGGCCGCCTCGATGGCCCCGGCGGCGCCCAGGAGATGCCCCGTGGCCGACTTGGTCGAGGACATGGTCGCCTTGGATGCCGAATCGCCGAGCATCCGCTCCACCGCGCCCAGTTCGATCTCGTCGCCCAGCGGCGTGGAGGTGCCGTGGGCGTTGATGTAGTCGATCTCGGAAGGCTGCACGTTGGCGTGCTTGAGGGCGATCTGCATGGCGCGGAAGCCGCCGTCGCCGTCCGAGGCCGGCGCGGTGATGTGGTAGGCGTCGCCCGACAGGCCGTAGCCGACCACCTCGGCGTAGATCTTAGCGCCGCGGGCCTTGGCGTGCTCGTACTCTTCCAGCACCAGGATGCCGGCGCCCTCGCCCATCACGAAGCCGTCGCGATCCCGGTCGTAGGGGCGCGAGGCCTTCTCCGGCTCGTCGTTGAAGTTGGTCGACAGGGCGCGGCAGGCGATGAAGCCGGCGATGCCGACCTTGACCACCGCCGCCTCGGCGCCGCCGGCGATCATCACGTCCGCGTCGCCGTACTGGATCATGCGGCTGGCGTCGCCGATGGCGTGGGCGCCGGTGGCGCAGGCGGTGACCACCGAGTGGTTGGGCCCCTTGAAGCCGTAGCGGATCGACACCTGGCCGGAGACCAGGTTGATCAGGGACGAGGGAATGAAGAAGGGACTGACCCGGCGCGGGCCCTTGGCTTCCAGTTCGATGGCGGTGTCGGCGATGGTGCCGAGGCCGCCGATGCCGGAGCCGATGATCACCCCGGTCCGCTCGCGCTCGTGCAGGTCTTCCGGCGTCCAGCCGGCGTCCCGCACCGCTTCGTCGGCGGCGGCGATGCCATAGAGGATGAAATCGTCGACCCGCTTGCGGTCCTTGGCGGACATCACCTGGTCGGGATCGAACGATCCGGCGATATCGGGGCCGCCGCCGCCGCGGCCATCGACGCGCGGCACCTCGCAGGCCACCTTGCAGGCGTAGTCGGTCGGATCGAAGGCCGTGATGCGGTTGGCGCCGGAGCGGCCCGCCAGGATGCGCTCCCACACGAGTTCCGTGCCGGAACCCAGCGGGGTCACGAGGCCGATCCCGGTAATGACGACGCGGCGCATGCGTTACTCCTCCGCCGGCTCCAAAAACGACAACGCGGCCGTCACCGAAAGAGATTCGGCGACGGCCGCGCTGGGCAGGCTCGAATCAGGATCAGGCGCCGAGACGTTCCTGAATGAATTTCACCGCATCGCCAACCGTTTGGATGTGCTCGGCCGCGTCGTCGGGAATTTCGATGTCGAATTCTTCTTCAAAGGCCATGACCAGCTCGACATTGTCCAAGCTGTCCGCGCCGAGGTCATCGATGAAGCTGGCCTTCTCGGTGACCTTTTCCGGGTCAGCGTCAAGGTGCTCGATCACGATCTTACGCACGCGTTCGAGAATGTCGGACATACGCTATAGCCCCTTGTTTTTTAAGCCGCCGCGGCGGCCTTGGCAGATTGGAAAACGACGGCTCCGTCTCGTTGGAGCGAAGCCATCAGGAAAGGTGGACCGCCCGAGCGTTCGCACCCTTGTACTGATTGTCGGGCCTTGGCTAGCACGTTCCTTTTCAGGAGACTAGCGCCCCCTGTCGCACGGCGGCCCGGCGGGGTCAGACCATCGCCATCCCGCCGTTCACATGCAGCGTCTGTCCGGTGACGTAGCTGGCCTCTTCGCTGGCCAGATAAACACAGGCCGCGGCGATTTCGCTGCCCTCGCCCAGACGGGCGGCGGGGATGCGCGACAGGATGGCGTCGCGCTGGGTCTCGTTGAGCACGTCGGTCATCGGGCTGGAGATGAAACCCGGCGCCACGCAGTTGACGGTGACGTTGCGGGTGGCGACTTCCTGGGCCAGGGCCTTGGAGAAGCCGATCATGCCGGCCTTGGAAGCGGCGTAGTTGGTCTGGCCCGGGTTGCCGGTGACGCCCACCACCGAGGTGATGCC
>JAQGII010000470.1 GCA_028291305.1 Caulobacteraceae bacterium | reverse complement strand
GAATCGACTTGTAGGACGGCGTGCCGCTCCGGAGATCGAAGTCGGCCAGTGAGACCAGGACGTTCGCTTCCGGATAGTAGGCGGCGATAGATCCGGGGGCGATGTCGTGGGCCACCGCCGTCAGCCCGCCATAGACGCGGCGCGGCTCCGCCCGTCCGTCGTCGAAGACCGCCTCCAGCTCGATCAGATCGCCGTGCCGCAGGCCGCGGTCGGTAAGATCCTTCTCGTTGACGAACACCACGTCCCGGCGGCCGGTGATCCCGCGATAGCGGTCGTTGAGACTGTAGATCGTGGTGTTGTACTGGTCGTGGCTGCGCACCGTGGTGAGCGTCAGCACGTCCGCGCGCGTGACGGCGGCGTCCTCGCTAAGGCCGGGGACGACGAGGAAATTGGCCTTGCCGGAGGGCGTGCGCCATTCACGCTCGGAGGCCGGCACATGCAGTCGGAACCCGCCAGGCGTCTTGATCTTCTCATTGAACCCGGCGAAGTCCGGGAAGACCGCCTCGATCTGGTCTCGGATCCGAGCGTAGTCCGCGACCAGATAGGCCCAGTCGACCTGACTGTCCGGGAGGGTGGCCTGCGCCAGTCCCGCGACAATCGCCGGCTCCGAAAGCAGATGCTCCGAGGCCGGCTTCAGGCCGCCGCGCGAGGCGTGGACCATGGACATGGAGTCTTCGACGGTGACCGATTGGCCGCCCTCCGCCTGGACGTCGAGCTCCGTGCGTCCCAGGCAGGGCAGGATGAAGGACTGCTGCGCCGTCAGCAGGTGGGACCGATTGAGTTTGGTGGCGATGTGGACCGCGAGGTCGAGCTTGCGCATGCCGGCGAAGACCACCTCCGGGTCCGACATGGCCACCGCGAGATTGCCGCCCAGCGAGATCAACGCCTTCGAGCGTCCCTCGCAGATGGCCTGCACCGCCTCCACGGCATTGTGGCCCTTGGCCCTGGGCGGTTCGAAGCCGAAGACCGATTGCAGACGATCGAGAAAGGCGGCCGTCGGGGTCTCCGTGATGCCCACGGTGCGGTCGCCCTGTACGTTCGAGTGGCCGCGCAGGGGACAGATCCCGGCGCCCTCGCGGCCGATGTTGCCCCGCAGCAGCAGCAGGTTGGCGATCTGCTGGACGTTGGACGTGCCGTGACGATGCTGGGTAATGCCCATGCCGTAGCAGATGATCACGTTCTTGGCCTGGGCGTAGACATCGGCCGCGGCTTCGATGTCGGCCCGGGACAGTCCGGACATCGCTTCGATGGCGTCCCAGGCCGTGGCCTCGAGATCGGCGAGCAGCGGTTCGAGACCCGTCGTGTGTTCGGCGATGAACTGCCGGTCGAGCACCCCTTCCCGGCCGGCGGCGAGCGCAGCGGCGTCCGCGGCGACCAGGGCCTTCATCATCCCCTTCAGGACAGCGACGTCGCCGCCGACCCTGGGCTGATAATAGGATGAGGCGATCGGGGTCGACCCAAGGGTCGCCATTTCGACCGGGTCTTGCGGCGCCGCGAACCGCTCGAGGCCGCGCTCCTTCAGGGGATTGAAGACGATGATCGGCGCGCCACGCTTGGAGGCTTCGCGGAGCGTGGTCAGCATCCGCGGGTGGTTGGTTCCCGGGTTGTGGCCGATGCAGAAGATCGCGTCGCAATGATCGAAGTCGTCGAGCGTGACCGTGCCCTTGCCGACCCCTATGGCCTCCGGCAGCCCGACGCTGGAGGCCTCGTGGCACATGTTGGAGCAATCGGGGAAGTTGTTGGTGCCGAACTCGCGACCCAACAACTGGTAGAGAAAGGCCGCCTCGTTGGAGGCGCGGCCGGACGTATAGAACTCCGCCATATTGACGTCCGGCAGAGCGCGCAAGGCGGCGCCGATACGGGCGAACGCCTCGTCCCAGCCGATCGCGACGTACCGGTCGGTCTGGATGTCATAGGCCAGCGGATGGGTTAGCCGGCCTTCGTTCTCCAAGTCGAAATCGGCCCAGGTCCATAGTTCGGAAACGGTGTGGGCGCCGAAGAACTCCGGTGTCGCGCGTTTGGCCGTCGCCTCCCAGGCAACAGCCTTCGCCCCGTTCTCGCAGAACTCGAACGAGGAGGTGTGTCTGGCGTCCGGCCAGGCGCAGCCGGGGCAGTCGAAGCCGCCAGGCTGGTTCACGCGCAGCAAGGCGCGGGTATCCGACACGACGGCCATCTGACCCCTGAGAGCCGCGGCAACCGCCTGCAGGGCGCCCCAGCCGCCGGCGGGGCCGCCATAGGGACCAACTCCGGGAACGTCGTCTTTCGCCATCAGATCACCTGCCGATACCAGGCCGGTAGGCAAACCCTACGCCGCGCGCCGGACCGCGCAAGGCCGATCCGCTTTGAGCGCGCCAATCCGCGTGGGGTCCGGCGCATGGAGCGCTCGCCGACCTGCACGCGCCAAAAGCCACGTCCCGTGCGGCTTTTCTGGGGCATGGCGGAGGCGGCAAGGGCCGATCGACCGGGCCGTGCCTGTGCGTCACAGATTTTCTCAGATTTTTTCATGAACACTCATGGTTTTGCCAAGGAGTTCGACCCAGGGGCATCGAATATAGCGTGAGCTATACTTCGAAACGACAAAAAGTCTGCGCGGCTGTCGTCACATATGGAGAGATCGAAATGCGCGAATTTTCCCGTCGCAACATCTTGGCCGCCACTGCGGTCGCGGGGGCGACAACGGCGGTTTCCGCCGCCGCAAAGGCCGCGCAATTTGGCAATCCGGATCGCCCCCCCGAGGGCGACGTCAATGTGAAGAACCGCCAGGCGCTGGACGAGCCTGGGCCCCAGAACCGCACCCTGACCAGTCAGTTCCCCTCGATGGGGAACCCGCCGCCGACCGACGTCAACGGCATGGCCATGTTCTGGTCGTCGTTCAACCTGGCGCACAAGCGAGTGCAGGACGGGGGGTGGGCCCGACAGGTCACTCAGGCCGATTTTGCGATTTCCGAGGCTGTCTCGGGCGTCAACATGCGGCTGGGGCCGGGCGGCGTGCGCGAGCTGCACTGGCACCAACAGGCCGAGTGGGCGGTGATGACCGACGGCAAATGTCGCATCTCCGTGCTGGACGGCGACGGCCGCCCTGCCGTGCGCGACGTGAAGGCCGGCGACCTCTGGTATTTTCCGCCCGGTCTTCCGCACTCGCTGCAAGGCCTGGGACCGAGCGGGGCCGAGTTCGTCCTGGTTTTCGACAACGGCAGGGCGTCCGAATACAATACCCTGCTGTTGACGGACTGGATGGCCCACACCCCGCCCAAGATCCTGGCCGAGAACTTCAATCTTCCGGTCAGCGCCTTCCAGAACAATCCCGTCGACGATTTGTGGATCTACCAGGGGGCGGAGCCGCCGCCGCTGGCCCAGGTCCAGCGTGAGGTTGCTTCCCCCCTCGGCGAGCCGGACCTCGAGTTCACCTTCTCGACCAGCGACATGGCCCCGACCCGGCAGACGCGCAGCGGATCCGTGAAGGTCATAGACACGCGGAACTTCCCGATATCCGCCAACATCGCCGCGGCTGTCGTCACCATCAAGCCGGGCGGGCTGCGGGAACTGCATTGGCACCCCACCGCCGACGAATGGCAATATTGGGTCCAGGGCGCCGGTCGCATGACCGTGTTCAACACCGGCCCGGCGGCGACGACGGCCGACTTCCATCCCGGCGACATCGGTTACGTGAAGAAGGGGCTCGGCCACTATGTCGAGAACACCGGCTCCACCGACATCGTGATGATCGAGACCTTCAAGACCGACCGGTTCGCCGAAGTCTCGCTCGCGCAATGGTTGGCCTGTTCCCCCCGGCAGATGGTGGCCGAGACTTTGAGGATGGACCCGCGTCTCATCGAGCAAATCTCCAAGAGCAGGCCGGACATCGTCCCGGCCTGAACATTGGGGCTCAAGGAGCTGCTCCACCCGAAGCCGTGTCGGCGAGCGCACGACAGCAACGCAGGGAGGTAAACATGCCGGCGCCATCCGACGTCGTCTTCGCCGAAGTCCAAGGAGATCTCTGCGGCCATGCCGGCGGTATTGCGCGCGCGGCTGACGGCCTTGCCGCGAAGAAACGGATCGGTCTTCGACTCCCCGCGCTCGCAGCCCTGTTCGTCGGGCCTGGCGCCCTGGCGATGCTGGGGGAGAACGACGGACCGAGCATGCTGTCCTATGCGACCAGCGGGGCGACCTACGGTCTTGGCTTCCTGCTGCCGTTCATCGTCCTGACGTTCGCGGCCGCGTACGTCGTTCAGGAAATGGCCATGCGGCTCGGCGCGGTGACCGGGCGAGGCTATGGGGAGTTGGTCTTCCAAAGGTTTGGTCGCTTCTGGGGCTGGACCTCGACCGCAGATCTAGCGCTTACCAACCTCATTACCATGATCACCGAAGTCATCGCCATTCGTCTGGGCATGGGCTTCTTCGGCGTACCTGCCTGGGCGGCGGTAGCCTGCGCTGTCTTGCTCGTAGCAATCGGCTCTTGGGCGGGGCGGTACTCGAGCTGGGAGCGGCTGGCGGCGGGCCTGGCCGTCTTCAATCTGCTGTTCGTCGTGGTTGCGATCGTCGCGCGCCCCTCCGCCCACGACATCGCGAACGCCATGGCGACGTGGAACCCCCTGCCAAAGGCCACAGTCCCGGCGTTCCTGTTGATCCTGGCGTCCAACATCGGCGCCACGGTCACGCCCTGGATGCTGTTCTTCCAGCAGAGCGCGTCGGTGGACAAGGGAATGACCCGGCGCGACATCCGCCACGGGCGCCAGAATACTGCGATCGGGGCCGTCATCGCCGCGGTGACCGGATGCGCTGCCTTGGTGGCGGCCACGCCGCTGTTCAACCATCACATCGACATGTCCCGCTACCAGGGTGGGGCAGGTTTCGCGGAGGCCCTCCGTCCCATCATAGGCGCACCCGGCGCGGCCCTGTTCGCCGTGGGACTTGTCGAGGCGGGGGCGGTCGCCATGCTGACCATCTCCGCCAGCAGCGCCTATTCGATCGCGGAGCTGATCTCGGGCGCGGGCAGGAGCTTCAATGTTTCGCCCGCCCAGGCCCCGCTGTTCCACGCGACAAATGTCGGCATCGCGGTCCTGGCCGGAATAGTCGTCCTCATCCCGGGCGCACCGCTGCTGACCCTATCGCTCAACGCCAACTTGCTGGCGACCATCCTGATGCCTGCGTCGCTGGTCTTTCTGCTCATCATGAGCAGCGACCGGCAGATCATGGGCGCCAACGTCAACGGCCGGACCAAGACGGTGCTGGGGGTGGCGATCGCCGTGTTGGTCGCCCTCGCGGGGTCCGCCTATGCGGCGGTGGGGTTCCTCGGCGCGCTTGGCATTCACCCCTTCTAGGAGACAATCGCCGTGACCAACCCCCACCACGATCCTGACCGGAAGACCCGGGCGCTGGCAACCACGACCCCGCTTCCGCCGATGCAGTTGAGCCGGGGCGCGCAGGCCGCCCTGATCGGGCTTCGCTTGTTTCTTTGCCTGACCACCGCCATGGCCATCTTCACAATCGTGCACGCTCAAACGCTGTAGGGTGGACTTTGGGACAAGCTCTGCAAGCGGACCTTAGCTGCGCGTAGTCAGCCGACCTTCTCGCCCGATCAGGCGCCGGCCAAGCGAGCGCAGTCCGGGCAACCGGAGGGGGCATCCCACTTAGGAGGTTGGGACCTGAAGATCGCTGCCGCGCATCTCGCGGGCGTTGCGGTTCATGATCATCAGAATGCGTTTAAGGGTGGCCAAATCGTCCTCGGTCAGCCCCTCGGTCAACTTGTCGCTCCTCTCGCGCATGATGGCTAAAAAATTTAGGCGCTCGGCTTCGGCTTCCGGGTTGAATTCGATCAGGATTTGACGACCATCGGTCGCGTCGCGGCGTTTCCTTACGAGACCGCGCTTTGCCAGGGCGGCGATATCGCGGCTCACATGCCCCTTGTCACGGTCAAGCCGATCGCAAATCTCGCTGATCCCGAGGGACTCCCCGCGGGCGAGTATGACGAGAATCGGCCACTCCGTCGTACTTAACGATAGTTCCCTGCGATACATCCTGTTGCCGGTCCTCTTGATGAGGATCGACAAGCCTTGAATGTAGGCAGTGATAATGCTGCCTTCAGGATAATTCAGCATGGTTCAAGTTCGCTAGCCGATCGGGTCGGCCCACCGCCGATTGAATCCACGCATACCAGAGCCAACGAACCGGGCGCCAGTGGCGCAGGGCGTGAGCCGGCAACTTTAAAAAAATTGGTTGCGAAGTGTCATGCATAATGCAAATTCGTGTCGTCGCTGGGTCCGTCCGTTGATTTGAACGGCCTCCGCCGGGCCGGTCCTTGAGGACTTATCTTGGCTCTCTCGAACTGTCTTGCGACGAAATCGTAGGAAAACAAGAACGATTCAAAAACTAGTCGAAGGGGGGATATCTCTATGAACAGATTCAAAGCGGTTATTGTTAGTTCCACAGCTTTGGCTATATCTATGATGTCTGCGCCTGTTTTTGCTCAGGCTGCGCCTGCAGGATTCAATGCACTTGAAGAGGTCGTTGTCACGGCGACCCGTCAGTCTTCAACTGTGAACAAGGTCGCCTTGTCGATCACGGCTGTGACCCAAAAGAATCTCGAGCAACAAGGCATACATACGGCGCAAGACCTGGCGGCGTCCGTGCCGGCGCTGAGGATCACGCCGCCTGCCACCAACGGGCTCCAGATTTCCATCCGTGGAATCGCATCCTCCCAAGGCGCCGCCACCACGGGCATCTATCTCGACGACACGCCCTTGCAGCGTCGCGCCGGCGCCGGCGCGGTAAACGGCATAGGCGTGGTGCTTCCTCAGCTATTTGATCTGGATCGCGTGGAGGTGCTGCGCGGTCCTCAAGGCACATTGTACGGGGGTAGTTCGGAAGGCGGCACCGTTCGCTTCATCACGCCGACGCCCAGCCTAACCAGCATGTCTGGCATGGCGCGGGCCGAAGTGAACTCAGTCCAGGATGGAGGCATAGGTTACGAGGCTGGCGCCGCGGTCGGCGGACCCATCGTCAGCGACAAACTCGGGTTCCGTGTCAGCCTCTGGGACCGGCATGACGCGGGGTATATCGATCATGTGTCCGGTTTCACCAGCAGAACTCTCGCGTCCAACACGAACTGGAAGGATGCCCAGGCGGTTCAGGCCAAGATCCTCTGGCAGATGACCGATCGATTCAGCATTACGCCGAGTTACTACTACTCAAAAACCTACGCGAACGACGCGGATCAATCCTGGCAGGACATCCCACAATTCACGCAGGTTGCAAGGTATTACTCAGCGACGGGCGTGGCGACTACGCCCGCGCTGGCCAGGTTCATCTATCCAGCCCATACCTACGGGCCCTACAACATGTGGGGGCCCAACAAGAGCGGCATGAACCAATGCGTCTATGCCAACGCCCTGGCCAACGCCACCAACGATCAGTGCCCGGCTTATCAACCGCAAACCAATACCGTCAGTATACCTACGGTGACGATCGATTACCGTTTTGACGGCGTCTCTCTGAAGTCGATAACGTCCTATGTGGATCAGCGCAACAAGGGCAGCCAGCCCATGTTCGTCAACTCCCTGGGAACGGCCAACGGCGGCAATCCGTTCGTGTTCAACCTCCCCTATATGTACGCACAATACTTCTATAAAACTTTCGAAACGCAGTGGAACCAAGAATTCCGCCTGTCCTCTACGGAGGCGGATGGTCGGCTGCAGTGGGTCGCTGGCCTATTCTACAACAACAGCAAGAGTCAATCGAATGCCTACGATATCGAAACCGCCAATGCCTATACTCTGACGCTGAAGGGTGTTCCTCTGACCCCGCTCTATGGTCCCGGGACTCCCTACTATACCGATCCCGGCGTCTATTCTTGGCGTAATCAGACCTTGCTGGAGACCGAGCTGGCCGCCTTCGGTGAGGCCAGCTACAGGCTTACGGACAAGTTGAAGGCCACGGTCGGCCTCCGCGTCTCGCAGACCAAATTCCAATATAGCTTGGCGTTCGCAGGTCCTGCGTTCGGTTACCTGGCGCCGGACAGTCTGAATGGCGGCTTGGCGGGCGGGACGATCAAGGAGACGCCGGTTACACCGAAATTCGGCCTGTCCTATCAGATCAACCCCACCGATCTGGTCTATATCACTGCGGCCAAGGGGTTCAGGTCCGGCGGCGTGAACAATGCCCCGCCGGCCGCGCGCTGCGCCTCCGACATCGCGACGGTGGGGCTGACGACCACGCCCCAAACCTTCGCATCAGATTCGGTGTGGAGCTATGAGGCGGGCTCCAAACTGCGTCTGTTGGACGGCAGGGCTCAGGTCAACTCCAGCGTGTTCTTCATTGATTGGAAGAATCCCCAGACCACCTTTGGCCTGCCGACCTGCGGTTTCTCCTACGTGATCAATGCGGGGGAGGCCCAAAGCAAGGGGGCTGATTTTCAAGGTCAGTTCCGGCTTACGCAAAATCTGACCGGGAATATCGCGGTTGCATATACCGACGCACACTATGTCAAAGGCGTCACCGGTCCGGCGCCAACGAATACGGTCTTCGTCAGCCCGGGGGATCTGCTCGCCGGCGCTCCGTGGAACCTGAACCTGGGTCTCAACTATCAGTTCGAGGTCGCGGCGATGCCGGCCTACGTTCGCGGCGATTTCCGTTACTCCAGCAGCTACCGCTCGGGCGGACAGTGGCCCGACACAAGTTACTCGCTGCAAAGCCTTTACACGTCGGAGCTGCGTCAGCTGAACGTCAGGGCCGGCATCACTGTGAGCCACTGGGATGTGTCGGTGTTCGCCGACAACGTGACCAATTCCCAGGACGTCAACGGCGTGTCCTATCCCGCTGGACGGTCCACGGGATGTTCAGATCCCACCTGCGCCGTCGCCAAGAGCTTCTTTCCGGTAAACCCCGTCACCCTGCTCAAACCCCGCACCGTCGGGATTTCCGCATCCGTTCGCTACTGACCTGATCCGGCCGCGCCTCAAGGCGCGGCCGGATAGGCCCTTGGAGTCCTCCATGACCCGCGGCAATCAATACCTCCAGTTGGCCAAAGCTTTTGTGCTCGCAGCGTCATTGCTTGCAGCTGCAGGAGCAGTGTCGCCCGCCAGCGCGCACCATTCCTTCGCCATGTTCGACCGCGGCAAACAGGTGACGCTGAAGGGCGTGGTCAGACAGTTCCAGTGGACGAATCCCCACGTATTTTTGGAACTGGTTATTCAAGGCGGCAAAAGTGCGCCTGGGAACTGGAGCATCGAGGGCGCCAGCCCCAACATGCTGTTTCGTCAGGGCTGGACGGTCGACAGTTTCCGGCCCGGCGATCAGGTCACAGTCGTGATCAATCCTCTGCGGGATGGCAGCCGGGGAGGGACCCTTGTGTCCGCCATCCTTCCGAGTGGGAAAATGCTCGGTGACAACGCTGCCCGCGCGCCTGGCTGAGAAGATTCGTAGCCATGCGTGCAACCCGTCTAATCACCGCCCTGACGTTGTTGGCAATCGTGGGGTGGAGGACTTCCGAAGCGGCTCACGCGGCCGAGGCCCCGCGGGAGAAGGCTTCTGCTGAATCCGCGCGTGCAGCTGTGCGTTCGGACTTCAATGGGATCTGGACAAGCGAACAGGGAGTGCTTTGGGACACGGCCGCCGGCCGTGGCCAGCCGGAACACCCGCCGTTCACTCCGCAATACGCCGCGCTCTACAAGCAAGCGCTGGACGCGGCGGCGGCGGGCAAGCCTCTGATCGACCCGCCCACGGTTTGCCTGCCGCCAGGCACGCCGCGGATCATGGCCTCGCCCTTTCCGATCGAGGTCGTCCTGACCCCCAGCGTGGTCTATTTGATGTTCGAATACACCAGCCAGGTCCGCCGAGTTTACATGGACGCCACGGCGCCGCAGCGGATCGGATTGCCGACCTACAATGGCTATTCCACAGGGCATTGGGATGCCCAGGATCTCGTCATTGACACTCTCGATCTTCTTCAAGGCACAGTCCTGGACACCACTCATCTCGGCCACAGCGATCAGCTCAAGGTTACCGAGCATCTGCACCTGTTGTCGCCGACAAGAATGAAGGCCGAAATCACCCTCAACGACCCCAAAGCCTACACCAAGCCTTGGACAGTGGTGCGGACCTACGTGAAGAAACCGGGCGAGCAGATCATGGAATACGTCTGCGAGGAAAATAATCGCAATCCAGTTTCAGCCGACGGAACCACAGGTTTCATCGGGCCTAAGTGAACCGGAGCCTGGCGGCCCCGAATATTGGAGGAAAGACCATGCGTTTCCATATCTTACGTATCAGTCTCGCGGCGACTCTGGGTCTGTCGTCTGCGGCATGGGCGCACCATTCGGCAGCGATGTTCGACGCCACCAAGACGAACACCTTGGTCGGCACTGTGACCCAGTACCAGTTCGAAAACCCGCATGCCTGGATCTATCTGATGGTTGTAAATCCTGGCGGGACCCAGAAGCAGTACAGCATCGAGATGACCAGCCCGAACCTTCTGCAGCGGGCGGGATGGCGGCCAGCCACGCTCAAGCCGGGTGATAGGGTCACCGTGAAAATCCATCCTTTGCATGATGGCTCCAATGGTGGGTCGTTCGTCGAGATCACCCTGCCCGACGGCAAGGTCATGTCTCAACAACGCGCAGGCTGAATTCAGCAACTGCTAGGGTCGAGTGACAATGGGAGGTTGTGATGGCTCAGGAACTCAAATGCTGGCTGGTCGCCGCGGTTTGCGCGCCTTTGATGGCTGGCGCCTTACTGACAACGCCAGCCCGGGCTCAGTCGCCAGGCGACCCGGCCTCGGCGGCTGTGTCGAAACCTGCCTTCGACCTGACCGGGACGTGGTGGGTCACCCAGCCGGAAGGAGCGGCCGGCTTCAAACCCGATCCCCCGCTCAAACCGGAGGCCATGAAGGTCTGGCAGGAGGTGAACCGGCGGCGGGCGGCGGGGGAGAATTTCCGGGACAAGTCCGGCCTGTGCCTGCCCGAAGGGATGCCGCTGATCATCACCCGCGTTTATCCGATCGAAGTGCACCAGACGGCGAAGATGGTCACGATCATCTACGAGTACGAGAATAACGTTCGCTGGATCTACTTGGATGGGCGGCCCCATCCCAAACCAGAAGATATCATCCCGACCTACATGGGCCATTCGATCGGCCACTGGGACGGCGACACACTGGTTGTGGACACCATCGGCATGAACACAGAGCCGGACATTCAACCGGGGGTGCCTCATACCGCTAAGCTTCACATCGTAGAGCGGATGAGGCTCACCCCTGAAGGCTTCGTCGATCAGATCACCATGGACGATCCCAGCATCCTTGAGAAGCCGTGGGTCACCCAGAAGCGCTACAAGAAATCCGATGCCGAATTGCAAGAGTATCACTGCCTGCTGGAGAATAATCACTTCACCGTCGATGCCGACGGGGTGCTGCGTCCGCACTGAAGAGGCGAGCCCCCTGGGGGATGGCGAGGCGGGCGTCGGCTAGCGTTCGGCGACCTTCCAGCCAATCGAATCCACTTGCGCGCAACGCGCCGACGGGACCGCCAGGGCGGCGGCCATTTCTGCTGCGGCGCAGCGCCGAAAGACCGACTGCGACCTGGCCTCGGCGGCGGCGCCCACTTTCGCCCTGACGCCTCATGATGCGATGATCGACGCCTTGCGGCGGGCTAGGTAATATAGGTCCGAGCCATTCTGGACGTCGTCATGAATCGCAATGCGAGCAAGGCCATGGTTGCGAGCTGCCGATGCGGCCAGGTCAAACTCGAAGCCGTCGGCGCGCCCATCCTCAGCGCCGTCTGTTATTGTGCAAGTTGCCAGGAAGCTGGCCGCCAGTTCGAACTGCTGCCAACCGCGCCGGCCGTGCGCGATCCGGATGGGGGCACAGGCTTCGTGCTGTACCGAAAAGATCGCATGCGCTGCGTCAGCGGCGAACAGCATCTGCAGGAACACAGGCTCACATCCGGGTCGCCGACCCGGCGTGTCCTGGCCACGTGCTGCAACTCGGTCATGTTCCTCGATTTTACAAAGGGGCACTGGCTGACGATGTACCGGAATCGTTTTCCCGACGGAGCGGCGCCCATCGAGATGCGGGTCATGACCCAAGACCGGCCCGACGGGGTAGAGCTTGCCGACGACGTCCCCAACTACGCGGGCCATTCCGGGAAGTTCATGTGGAAGCTAATCGTCGCCTGGGTCGCGATGGGATTTCGCTCACCTGAAATCACCCATGGAAAGCCGGCGGGATGACCGCGACTGGCCCAGTTGTAACCAACAAACAGATGTCCTGAAGATCTCAGGCGGCTCGATCTTGCCGCTTGGGTCGCCCGTTTGGACGGCGAGTTTCCGCGCCGCGCCGGGCACGCTCAGCATCCGGGATGCCGGGCGGAAGCCGCCGTCGCTGCCTGATTGGAGGGGAGGGAGCCACCTTGGGCTCGCCCGGTTAACTTGCCAGTTCCGACGGCGGCGTGTGTGGTGAGAAAGTAGCTAGGCTGCGAGACTGGGAAGACTCTACTATAAATTCTGATTCTCGGCGACTCTTGCAGCGTCGAGTATGTCGGAAGAGCAATTTCAGAATGCAATTAGGCGCTTTGGGACGATCTGAGCTCGATGCCTTGTGCAGCCAGGGGCTGGCCTTACACCAAGTAGGGCGGCTGGAAGAGGCCCGGCAGGTCTATGAGTCGGTGCTGACGGTTGATTCAGCCCATTTCCAGGCCCTCCATTTGTTGGGCGTGTTCTGCATCCAGTCCGGAAATCTGGAACGGGGCGCTGCGCTGATCGAACGCGCACTTGAGGTCCAACCGAGCGACGTACCCGCCTTGGGCAATCTGGCGACCGCGCTGAATGGCCTTGGGCGACATGACGAGGCCTTGGGCTATTGCGACCGCGCCATCGCTCGACAGCCGCTGGACGTCGCGGCCCACGGAAATCGCGGCGCGGCCTTGCATGCGCTGGGGAAGCCAGCCGAGGCCCTGGAGAGCTATGACAGAGCAGCCACGCTGCGGCCCGATCAGGCCAAGGCGCATTTCAACCGAGGCGTGGTGCTATACGCCTTGGGGCGATTTGAGGAGGCGCTCGAAGCGTACAGGCGGGCGATCGCTCTGCAACCGACATTTGTGGAAGCGCACCGGAACGCGGGCCGCGCCCTTCGCAACCTCGGCCGGCCGGCGGAAGCGCTTGCGGCTTACGACGCAGCCTTGGCGCTGCAGCCGGAGCACGCCGAAATCCACAACGCCCGCGCGAATGTGCTGTGCGATCTGAAACGGCCGGCCGATGCGTTGGAGGCCTATGATCGCGCTCTGGCTTTGAAGCGGGACTATACGGACGCATGGGGCAACCGCATGGTGGCTCTGCGTGACCTTCGCCGGTTCGAAGAGGCGTTAGAAAGCTGCGAGCGGGCCATCGCGCTTGAGTCGGACAACGCCGAGGCTCACAACAAACGGGGCGGCGCGCTCTACGAGTTCCAGGAGTTGGATGAGGCGCTGAACAGCTTCGACCGGGCCATCGCCATTGATCCGGGCCTCGCCAAGGCTCATCTGAACCGCGCCGTCGTTCTAAATCAAAAGCGCCTGTTCGAAGCGGCCATGGCCAGCTTTGATCAGGCTCTCGCACTCACCCCCGACGACCCCGAGGCCCACTTTCATCAGGCCATGTGTCGTCTGACCCTCGGTGAAGACGCCCAAGGCTGGAAACAGTACGAGTGGCGCTGGCGCACCAGGCAATTCGAGGAGGCGGTCCGCAACTTCGCCATGCCGTTGTGGCTGGGCGGCGAAAGCCTGGCGGGGCGCACCATTCTGGTTCACGCCGAACAAGGCCTCGGCGACGCCCTGCAATTCTGCCGGTACGTCCCGGCCCTCGCGGATTCGGGCGCTACGGTGGTGTTCGAGGTCTACCCAGGACTCGCTCGGCTGATGGGGCGGCTGGCGGGGGTTGGGGTCGTCCTCAAGCGGGGTGAGGTGTTGCCGACCTGCGATTTCCACATTCCGTTGATGAGCCTGCCGCTGGCGTTGGGGGCCAAGGCGCATGAGCATTCAAAGCCTTACCTCCCGCCAGATCCTGAGGACGTAAAGGTCTGGGCACGGCGGCTGGACGGGATCGAGGG
>JAQGII010000449.1 GCA_028291305.1 Caulobacteraceae bacterium | reverse complement strand
CTGCTCAGCCACGGCGCCGTGCACATCACCTCCCGCATCGAACTGAACATCCACACCCTGGTGGTGTGCTGCTTCGCCGTGCTGATCGGCGCCCAGCTGGTGGCCTTCGGCGCCCTGGCGCAACGCTACGCCATGGTCGAGGGCTTCGTGCCCGCGCCGCCGGCGGCCAACCTGCAGCGCCTGATCCTGGGCATGACGCTGGAGCCGCTCCTGCGCGTGGCCGGGGTGATCATGGCGGCCGGCCTGGTCGGCTGCGTCTGGGCGGTGACGAGCTGGGCCCACAACGCCTTCGGTCCGATCCTCTATGACAGCGTCCTGCGGGTCCTGGTGCCTTCGCTGACGGCCGTGGCCGTGGCCGCGCAATTGGCCGCGACAGCCTTCCTCACATCGCTGTTGACCATCCGCCGCTAAAGCGCTTTTTCCGTCCCATGCGTCGCTTACCGCCGCTTCTGGCCCTGCTTGCGGCTACGCTGTTGATGATGGCGGTGGCGTTTGCCAACGGCAGGCCGACGGTTTTCTACGATTCCCACAGCTACGACGTGATGGGGCGCAACCTCATCGAGGTGGTCGAGCAGTACCCGGCGTCCATCCAGTTCAAGATGAAGCCCGGGGTGAAGTGGAGCGATCCCCCGGTGTCCACCGACCGGATGATCGATCCGGCGGTGATGGGCGCGCGCTCGTCCTTCTACGGCGTGTTCCTGCACGCGACCTATCTGGTCGGCTCGATCTGGCTGCTGGCGGCCATCCAGTCGTTCCTCGCCGCCTGGGTGGTCTATCTGCTGTGGCGCACCCTGGCGCCCAAGGCCCCGTCCTGGTCCTACCTGCTGGTGGTGGCCGGATGCGTGGCGGGCACCAGTCTGTCGTTCTTCACCACCTTCGCCATGCCGGACATCTTCGCCGGCGTCGGCGGCGCGGCCATGGTCCTGATCCTGACCCAGGCCGACCGGCTGAAGCGCCGCGAGGTCGTCGGCCTGTGGCTGCTGTGCGCCTACGCCATGGCCATCCACAAGTCCCACCTGGGCACGGGCCTGGTCATGGCCGTGGGCGGCGCGGTCGTGGTGTGGCTTCTTGGATTGCCGGTCTCCAGCGCGGCCCGCCGGATGACGCTGCTGCTCGCCGCCGCCGCGGCGGCCTGGTTCGGCGGCGTGGTTGCCGACGGGACCTATCAGCTGCGCACCGGCTACAAGCTCGGCCATCCGCCCTTCATGATGGCCCGCGTGCTGGCCGACGGGCCCGGCCGCGCCTACATGCGCTACGCCTGCGCCCACGGCGAGACCTACGCCCTGTGCCAGTTCCAGGCGAACGTGGGCGCCTCGACCGACCTGATCCTGTGGTCGGACCGCAAGAAGCTGGGCGTGTTCAACATCGCCGATCCCGCCACCCGCCGGCGCCTGGAGGCGGAGGAGACCCGCTTCGTCGCCGGCACCGTGAAGTTCGATCCGGTCGGCCAGCTCGAGGCCTCGCTGTGGAACTGGGGCCAGCAGTTCGTCGCCTTCCAGGTCGACGATCCCCTGCGCAATCCCGCCGCCTACCTGCGCGGCCGCTATTGGCCGACCACGGCCCTGCCCAAGCTGATCCCCAATTTCGCCGCCTGCCGCCCGCCCGGCGATTGCCGCCCGCCGTTCAAGTACAGGCCGCTGGCCGATTGGCACGGCGCGGTGCTGATCGTCACCGGGCTGCTGCTCGCCTGGCGGCTGACGCGCAAGGACGTGCGCCTGGGGCTGTGGCGGCGGGGACTGAGGACCGGCGAGGACCCGGCGCGGGTCGCCAGCGTCGTCCTGCTGCTGCTGGCGGTCACCGTGGTCAACGCCGCCATCTGCGGCGTCCTCTCGGGGCCCTTCGCCCGCTATCAGTCGCGCGTCATCTGGCTGTTGCCGGTGGGGGCGGGGTTGGTGATGTGCGCGCTGCCGATGGGGCTGCGCAGCCTGGCGGACAGGGCGCTGCGCCTGTGGACCTGGGGCCTGGCCCAATGGGAGCGCCTGCGCGCCCAGCCGGTGATCGGCCGTTTCCTGCCGCCCCTCGACGGGCATTTCGCCCGCTTCTGCGTGGTGGGGCTGCTGGGCTTCGTCGTCGACTTCACCGTCCTCAAGGTGGTGGTCAACCTGGGGATGACGCCGATCGGGGGTCGGGGAGTGTCGTTCCTGGTGGCGGTGCTCGCCACCTGGCTGGCCAACCGCGCCTGGACCTTCCGGCATCGCGCCCAACAGCGCTCGCTGCTGCGCGAGCTGTCCACCTATTTCGCGGTGCAGTCCGCCGGCTTCGCCGCCAACTTCGCCGTCTACAGCAGTCTGGTCGTCGGGGTGGCGGCGCTGCACGGGCGGCTGCTGCCGCCGATGGTCGCCGGGACGGCGGCGGGACTGATCATCAATTATCTCGGCGCCAAGCACATCGTCTTCCGCCGCCGCGCCAGAGCATCCTGACGGCTCCGCCCGGACGTCCGCAGCCTCCCTTGCCGGCGCAATTGCCAATGCCTAAGTCCCAGGAGTGGATTTCCCCAGGCTCCTGTCACTGAACTGTCTCTCGCCGGTTCCTCCGGCGATCAACTCTGTAACCATGCCGCATGAAGTTGTCTGGTAATTGTCAGCGCTATCATAAATTTTGTCTCTCTATTCTGGTAGACTAGGGTTGGTCGTGGCCGATTAACGCGCACAAAATACTGCGCCTGTAGCCTTTCGGTTCCTGTATTCTTCGTCTTAACCATAATGACAGTACGGCGCCGCCGGCGTTTGCCCGGTCGTTGATGAAATTTAGACCTTTTGGCTAGATGACGGCGACGCTTCACAGCCTTAGTGCTCTCAGCGTCGTGGCTCCGACCTCTTTCGGATCGGCATGTTGTCTCGGGGGCCTTGAGAGGATGAATACGCTGGCCAGGCCCCTATGATGCGCGCGGTCGTCATCAGTCGGTTCCCGATCTATCGGGAGGCCTTGGCGCGGCTCGTCGGCGCCACCTTCGGTCAGGACACGACCGAAGGATTCGCGACCCTGCAGGACGCCCTCGACAGCGCGCCGTCGCGCCCCGTCGAATTGATGGTGGTCGAGGTGGCGGCGGACGATCCGGAGTTCCGCGAGCTGAAGGCGACGGCCGAGGCGATCAAGCCGGCGCCCCTGGTGCTGTTCGCGGTCCTGTCGCCGAGCGAGGTGCAGATCGCCTACGAAGCCGGGGCCAAGGGATGCATCCCCAAGACCGCCCCGCCCGACCTGATCATGGCCGCCCTTCGCCTGATCCTGGCGGGGGGGCTCTATTTCAGCGACTTCTCCAGCCTGTCCGCGCGCCAGAGGACCGATCCTCCGCTGCGCTCGCGCCTGTCCAGCCGCCAGCTGGAGGTGCTGCGCCTGATCGAGATGGGGCAGACCAACAAGGAGATCGCCAAGGCGCTGGGGATATCGGTGGCGACCGTCAAGCTGCACGTCCAGGCGATCCTCAACATCACCGGCGCGCGCAACCGGACGGAGGCCGCGCTGCGGGCGCGGGGCCAGTTCAAGTAGGGGCCGTCCGCCCCCCACGCCTCTTCCAGCCATGCCAGCGCCCCCCATATGAAGCCGCGGGGCGCTCTGATAGGTTCGCGCGCCTGCTGGAGGACAACCCGTCGTGACTCAACCCCGTTCGCGCCTAACGCCTAAACAGATGGCGCTGCTCGCCGCCGCCGCGGCCGCCTCGACGACCCTCGCCGGCTGTGGGGTGAACACCATCCCCACCAAGGCGGAACAGGCCAAGGCTCAATGGGCCGACGTGCAGACGCAGTATCAGCGCCGTTCAGACCTGATCCCGAACCTGGTGGCCACGGTCCAGGGGTATGCGGCGCAGGAGCGCGGCGTGCTGGTGGATGTGACCAACGCCCGGGCCAAGGCGACCCAGGTCCAGGTCAACGCCTCGACCATCACCGATCCGGCCGCCTTCCAGGCCTATCAGCAGGCGCAGGACAAGCTGTCCGGCGTGCTCGGCCGGCTGATGGTGATCAACGAGAAATACCCCGAGCTGAAATCCAACGAGAACTTCCTGGCCCTGCAGTCTCAGCTGGAAGGCACCGAGAACCGCATCTCCGTGGCCCGCCGCGACTACAATGAGGCGGTGCGCTCGTTCAACACCGAGCTGCGCACCTTCCCCGGCGTGGTGTGGGCCAAGACCGTCTACGCCAGCGAGAAGCCGATGAACCTGTTCGCCGCCAGCGAGACCGCGCAGAGCGCGCCCGCGGTGAACTTCAACATCGCCGCTCCGGGCGGCGCGTCCTCGGCCGCTCCGGCCCGGACGCCCACCGCCGGCGCGCCCGCCGCCTCGCCGTCCGCGGCTCCGGGGGCGCCCGCCAAATGAGTTTGTGCGCATGAGTTTCGCAGCCCGGGCGACGCGGGCGCCGGCTCTGGCCGTCGTCTGGGCGCTTCTCCTGTGTTTCCTGACCGTCCTGCCCAGCCGCGCC
>JAQGII010000416.1 GCA_028291305.1 Caulobacteraceae bacterium | reverse complement strand
TCGGCGTTGGTCTTCACCTCCTGGCGCCCCTGGATCACCAGGTTGCCGTTGGGCATGACCTTGGTCACCACCGCGGCCACGGTCAGGTTGATCTTCTCCTGGCGGTTGACCGTGCCGGTGCCGGAATTGGTGTTGTCGCTGCTCACGTCGATGGCGTTGGTCGGATCGAAGCCCTTGGGCAGGATCTTGCCCAGGGTGGATTCCAGACCCAGGAAGTGGGGAATGGCGGCGTTGCTGCCGACCTTGCGCTCGCGGGTGGTGGCGTTGGACACCTGGGCGCTGTCGTCGATGGTGATCAGCACCGTCAGGATGTCGCCGACCTTGGCCGCGCGCTGGTCGTTGAAGAAGGTCCGCGCGCCGATCCGCCACAGGGAATTGGGCGAGCCGGGCGGCGGCGGGGTGTCGTGGTGGTAGGCCGACAGAACGACCTGCTCCTGGGGCATCAGCTGGGCCGGATAGCCCATCGGCGACATGGTCGGCCCCATCACCGCCTCGCGGGCGACGCTGCAGGCGCCGAGGCCCAGGGCTGCGGTCAGGGCCAGGGTGGCGGGAACGGTCGAGGAGAGACGCATGATGATCCTCAGCGCTGGGCGAGTCGGGACAGGGACGAGCGGGCGTTGGCCTTGAGCTGATCGGCCTCGGGGCCGACCACGGCCTGGCCGGGCCCGACGGCCACGGCCTGGATGACCTTCTTGGACACCTGGTTGACGACGCTGAGGGGCTGGCCGGGGACGGCGTTGTCCAGGGCCTTGGCCTGTAGGGTCAGGGCGATGCCGCCCTGGTTGAAGACCACGGAGACGATGTCGTCCTTCTTGATCACCTGGGGGGCGACGACGTCATGCATGGATACGGCGGCGCCCTCGCGCATCGGGCGGCGGGCGGCCTTGCCGATCACCGCGTCGGGGTCGCTGGGGGCGTCCAGCGGGGCGTCCGCGGTCTTGCTCCAGCTGAGGTCCTGGGCCTGGACGATGTCGCCAGCCTCCAGGTTGTGGACGAAGGTCAGGGTCTGGCTTGCCCGGCCGCGCTTGACGGCGGCGGCGGCCGGCGCGGGCGAGGCCGGGCCCGAGCCGGCCTGGACGATGATCCGGCGGATGCCCTTGGCATTGTCCCAGTCCAGGCCCCGCAGGTGGGCGAAGCTCTGCACGCGGCCGGCGTCCAGCACCAGGTTCTGGCCCGGCTGGCCCTGGGCGACCACCACCGAGGCGGCGGCCCCCGCGCCGTCGAACAGGTCGCCGAGCGTGACCCTGCCGTTCTCGCTGAACGCATCCGACCGCAGATCGACCGGCGCCGCCAGGGCCGCCGTCGGCGCCGCGGCGAGGGCGGCGAAGCCCAGCAGGACGAGGCGGAGCCGGCGCATCAGGCCTTGGCCTGGGCGGCGGTGGCCATCATCTGCTCGGCCGTGGTGATCACCTTGGAGTTCATCTCATAGGCGCGCTGGGCGGAGATCAGCGAGGTGATCTCGGTGACCGCATCGACGTTGGAGGCTTCGGTGTAGCCCTGCATCACCGTGCCGAAGCCGGGCGCGCCGGGCAGGCCGGTGACCGCCGGACCCGAGGCCCCGGAGATCTGGAACAGGTTCTGGCCCTCGGCCTCCAGGCCCGCCTCGTTGACGAAGGTGGCCAGCTCCAGCTGGCCGACCGTCACCGGGGCGGTGGTTCCGGGAACGGTCGCCTGCACCAGGCCGGTGTTGGAGATGCTGACGTCGGTGGCGTTGGAGGGGATGGTCGTCTGCGGCAGGACCGGATAGCCCTGGTCGGTGACGATGACGCCGGCGTTGTTGACCGAGAAGTTGCCGGCCCGGGTGTAGCCCGTCTCGCCGGTGGGCAGCAGGACCTGGAAGTAGCCCTTGCCCTGGATGGCCATGTCCAGCTTGTTGCTGGTCTGGGTCAGCGAGCCCTGCTGGGTGATGCGGTAGACCGAGCCCGCCTTCACGCCCGACCCGATCTGGATGCCGGTGGGCATGATGTTGGCGGTGTCGGCCGAAGACTGCGCCCCGGCCTTCTGCATGTCCTGGTAGAGCAGGTCCTGGAATTCCGCCCGCTGGCGCTTGTAGCCAATGGTGTTCATGTTGGCGATGTTGTTGGAGATCACTTCGACGTTCAGCTGCTGGGCAGCCATCCCGGTCGCGGCGGTGGAGAGCGCTCTCATGCTTCAGGCCTTTGCTAATTCACGCGCCCGAGGCGCTGGATGGACTGGTCGGAGGTGTCTCCGGTCTGGCTCATCATGTTGGCGACCGATTCGTAGGCCCGGCTGACCGCGATCATCCGGGCCATCATCTGGATCGAGTCCACGTTCGAATTTTCCAGCATGCCCTGCAGGATCGACGTCGCGCGGGCGGGTTGGGCCGCCAGGTTCGAGACGTTGTCGTACTGGCCGCTGGCGGTCTTCTGCAGGGCCGTGGGGTCGGCGAACGTCACGGCGCCGACCTTGCCCACGACGGTCGAGGTCGTCGTCTTGGGATCGATCTGGGTGATGGTGCCGTCCCGCGCGATCGAGGGGGCCCCCTTCAGCGGATCGATCACGATCGGGCTGCCGCCGGCGCCCTGAAGGGTGTCGCCGGCGAGGTTGACCACCTGGCCCTTGGCGTCCAGCGAGAAGCGGCCGTCGCGGGTGTAGCGGAGGCCGTTGGGCGTATTGACCTGGAAGAAGCCGTCGCCCTGCAGGCCCAGATCGAAGGTTCCGCCGGTCTGGCGCAGCGCGCCCTGGCTGTAGTCGCGGTCCACGCCGACGTCGCGCACGAAGTTGATGGCCGAGGGCCGGGCGCCGCCGGCCTGCACGACGGGGGTCTGGGTGTCGGTCTCCAGCTTCAGCGTCTCGACCTTGAAGCCGACCGTGTCGCTGTTGGCGAAGTTGTTGGCGATCACGTCCATTTCCCTTTGCAGGGTCATCTGCCGCGACAAACCGACATAGAGGGCGTTGTTCATTAAGCCTGGCTCCAAAACTCGGAACGCTGAGTTGCAAGCCTCGGGCCAGGAAATTCATCAATAAAATCAACAAATAAAATAGTTAATGCGGCAGGCAGGCGCCAACTCGACCCGGCAAAATCTGCAGCGCCCGGCAGGCGAAAAAAACTGATCGTTAACCATGTTAGGGCGATTGATCGGACGTCCCGACACGCGCCGCCTGCATCGGCGCCGGGACGGGCGGGCGCGAAATGTTTGGACGGAAGAAGAAAGCCAAGGGTGACCACGGCGAAGCCGGGGGCGAAACCGCGCCGGCGGTCGAGAGCGATCCCGACGCCTTGACGCTGGATGGCGAGGACCACGGCGGCAAGAAGAAGCCGCCCCTGATGATCATCCTGGCCGCCGTCGGCGCGGTGGTCGTGCTGGGCGGCGGCGGGACCACCGCCTTCCTGATGCTGAAGAAGCCGGCCGTCGCCGAGGCCGGCAAGGCCCCGGGCGGCAAGGCCAAGAAGGAAAAGGCCAAGGACGACAAGTCCGCCGACGGCAAGAAGGCCGACGCGGCGCAGATCAAGGACGGACCCGACGGCGTGGTCTTCTACACCCTGCCCGACGTGGTGGTGAACATGCAGACCGCCGACGGACGGCCCAGCTTCCTGAAGCTGAAGCTCACCCTGGAGCTTCCGGACCACGACGCCGCCGACGTGCTGACGCCGAACATGCCGCGCCTGCAGGACATGTTCCAGGTGTTCCTGCGCGAGTTGCGCCCCGAGGACCTCAGCGGCAGCCAGGGCGGTTATCAGCTGCGCATGGAAATCCTGCGCCGGGTCAACCTGGTGATCGCGCCTTCCAAGGCCAATGCGGTCCTCATCGAAGAGATGCTGGTCAACTGATGGCGGATCCCTCGGAAGAGACGATCGACGAGAACGCGCCGCCCGAGGGCTGGCCCGACGAGTCCGGCGCCGCCGAGCGCATCCTCAACCAGGACGAGATCGACAGCCTGCTCGGCTTCGACCTGTCCGACGAGTCGGTCGAGCGCAGCGGCATCCGCGCCATCATCAACTCGGCCCTGGTCTCCTACGAGCGCCTGCCGATGCTGGAGATCGTCTTCGACCGCCTGGTGCGGTTGATGACGACCAGCTTGCGCAACTTCACCTCCGACAACGTCGAGGTGAGCCTCGACAACATCTCGTCCGTGCGCTTCGGCGACTACCTCAACTCCATCCCCCTGCCGGCCATCCTGGCGGTGTTCCGCGCCGAGGAGCTCGACAACTACGGCCTGCTGATCGTCGATTCCAACCTGATCTATTCGATCGTCGACGTGCTGCTGGGCGGGCGTCGCGGCTCGGCCGCCATGCGCATCGAGGGGCGGCCCTACACCACCATCGAGCGGGTGCTGGTGCAGCGGATGGTCGAGGTCATCCTCAACGACGCCAAGAACGCCTTCGAACCGCTGACGCCGGTCAAGTTCAACCTCGACCGGCTGGAGACCAACCCCCGCTTCGCCGCCATCGCCCGGCCGGCCAACGCCGCCATCCTGGTCAAGCTGCGCATCGACATGGACGACCGGGGCGGCCGGGTCGAGCTGCTCCTGCCGTATGCGACGCTGGAGCCGATCCGCAAAATGCTGCTGCAGCAGTTCATGGGCGAGAAGTTCGGCCGCGACAACATCTGGGAAAGCCACCTCGCGACCGAGCTGTGGACCACCCAGATGGAGGTGCGCGCGGTGCTGGACGAGCAGCAGCTGTCCCTGCGCCGGGTGCTCGACCTGAAGGTCGGCGACACCATCATGCTCAACGCCACGCCCGACAGCCTGGTGGAGCTGCGCGCCGGCGCCATCTCCCTGACCCGGGGCCACATGGGCCGCCGCAACCATTCCATCGCCGTGCGCGTCGAGGCGCCGCTGCATCCCTCCGCCCGCCAAGCCCTCAAGGACATGCGATGATCGCCCTCGGCCTGAACTGTATCCTGGGCTTCCTGCTGGTCTGCGGCCTGCTGATGGGCATGAAGCTGGACAAGCGCCTGCGCGGCCTGCGCGACAGCCACGCCGGCTTCGCCAAGGCGGTGCAGGAGCTGGACAGCGCGGCGGCGCGCACCGAGGCCAGCCTGGCGGACCTGCGCGCCGGCACCGAACATGCCCGCACCGAACTGGCCGCCCGCATCGACCAGGCCCGCCTGCTGACCCAGCGTCTGGACACCCTGACCGCCGAGGCCGCCCGCGCCCTGGAGCAGCCCCTGGCCCTCACCCAGCCCCTGAGCCAACCGCCTGAGGCCCGGCCGCTGGCCGACTCGCTCGCCGCGCGGGCCGCCGCCCGGGCCGAGCGCGAGGCGGCCCTGCGTCCGACCGCGCTGTCGCAGCGCGAGCCCGCGGCGCGGCGGGAGCCCAGTCCCCGCTCCAAGGTGATGGTGGACGACGACCTGTTCGAGATCGTCTCCGGCCCCGAGCGTCGCGCGCCATTGGCCGCCGTGATGGGCGGTCGCCGATGAGCCGCACGCCGCAATTCCTGCCCATCCTGCTGGTCGCCGTGGGCGGCGTCCTGGCCATCCGCGGCCTGGCCGGGGTGCAGGCCCTGCCCGACGCCATGGCCGGGGCCAAGGCCTGGGCCGAACAGCTCGCGCCCGCCGCCAAGGCCGGCAAGAAGGCCGCCGCGCCCGATGCCGCCGCTCCGGCCGCCAAGCCGCCGGCGATCTCGCCCCAGGCGGCGCTCGTGCAGCCCAAGGCGCCGCCGCCGCCGGTGTGCGCCCCCACCCCCGCCGAACTGGCGCGCCAGGCGGGCATGTCCCCCGCCGAACTGCAGGTGTTGCAGAGCCTGGGCAACCGCCGCACTCAGCTGGACGCGCGCGAACAGTCGTTGGACACGCAACTGCAGCTGCTGGCGGCGGCCGAGGCCAAGGTCGACGGCAAGCTCAAGCAGCTCACCGGGCTCAAGGGCGACATCCAGGGCCTGCTCGGCCAGGCCGACGCCCAGAAGCAATCGGAGATCGCCCGGCTGGTGACCGTCTACGAAGCCATGAAGCCGCAGGACGCCGCCGCCCGCATGGCCCTGCTGGACGACAGCGTGCGCCTGCCCCTGGCCGCCAAGATGAAGGTGCGTTCGCTCTCCGCCGTCCTGGCGCAGATGCAGCCCATCGAGGCCAAGGCCATCACCGAGAAGCTGGCCGACCGTCTGACCGCCGCCGACCAGGCCCGCCAGGCCATCGCCACCGCCACCGCGCCCCAGCCTGCCCCCCAGGCCGCCACGGCGCCCAAGGCCGCTCCCGCCACGCCGGCGGGC
>JAQGII010000368.1 GCA_028291305.1 Caulobacteraceae bacterium | reverse complement strand
GAGCGCATCGACCTGCGCGACCCGGACCTGGTGGCGGTGCGGCCCAAGGCGTCGACGGCGCCGGCTGCGCCGGGCGCTCCGGCCGAGCCGCCGCGGACGACGAACTAGATTGGGTGTTGGGCGGGGCCTTCCAGAACGGAGGTCACGATTTGGGAGCCGGCAGAATGTCGCGACTTGAAGACCGGCGGGAGGCGCGGGACGGGCTGAAGTCCCTGACCCCGCGTCAGCAGGTGACCGCCGCGGTGGACCTGGGCGCCTCCAAGGTCGCCTGTTTCATCATGAAGCCCGACGGCGTGCGCCGCTCGGATCGCACCCTGCTGCCGGCGGGGGTGGGCTATATCCAGTCGCGCGGCGTGCGCGGCGGGTCCATCGTCAACACCGACGAGGCCGTGGAAGCCATCGCCCAGGCCGTCGAGCGGGCCGAGACCGTGGCCGGGGTCAGCGTCTCCGGCGTGACGGTCGCCACCTCCGGCGGCCAGCTGGCCAGCCGCCGCGTCCGGGTCGAGGTCGGCATCGGCGCGCGACCCATCTCCGACAACGACTGCAACCGCGCCATCGGCCAGGCCGTGACCCAGGCCCGCGCCGTCGGCCGCCGGCCGATCCACCTGCTGCCCATCGCCTGGTCGGTGGACGCCCAGGGCGGGGTCAAGGACCCGCGCTCCATGTTCGGCCGCACCCTCGGCCTGGAGCTGCTGGTGGTGTCGATCAGCGAGAGCGCCTTCCAGACCCTCAGCTACTGCGTCGAGCGCGCCCACCTGCAGCTGGAGGGGGTGGTCGCCGCCCCGTTCGTCTCCGCCCTGGCCTCGGTCGAGGACGACGAGATGGACCTCGGCTGCATCTGCATCGACATGGGCGGCGGCTCGACCGCCGTCTCGGTCTTCTCCAACGGCTCGCTGGTGCATGTGGACAGCCTGGCCGTAGGCGGCCACCACGTCACCGCCGACATCGCCCGCGGCCTGTCGACCTCCATCGCCGGGGCCGAGCGCATCAAGACCCTGCACGGCTCGGCCATCGCCTCGGCCAACGAGGACCGCGAGATGATCGAGGCGCCGCCGCGCGGCGACGATCCCGGCGCCGGTCCGGTGGTGGCCCCGCGCTCGCTGCTCAAGGGCATCATCGCGCCCCGCGTCGAAGAGACCCTGGAGCTGCTGCGCGAGCGGCTGAAAGCGTCCGGCTGCCCGATCGAGCCCGGCGCCGGCATCATCCTGACCGGCGGCGGCAGCCAGCTGTCGGGCGTGCGCGAAGTGGCCGTGCGGGTGTTCGACCGTCCGGTGCGCCTGGGCCGTCCGCGCCGCGTGCCGCACCTGGCCGACGCCGCGTCGGGGCCCGCCTTCTGCACCGCCGCCGGCATCCTGCACCGCGCCGCCTTCGGTCCGCGCGAGGCGGTGGCGACCAATCGCCTGACGGGCGGTCCGCGCCGCGCGACCCAGATCGACCCGGAAACCGGTCCCCTGGGCCGCATGGCGTCCTGGCTGCGGGAAAACCTCTAGCCTCTTCAACAAATTTTCAGGGCCGCGTCGGCAGTCTCTCGGCATGTCCGCAGAGACCGTCCCCGTTCGGCCGACCACGCTGCGCCTCCCGTCCCCGCCGATGGGCGTGCTGGCCGTCGCCGCGCCGGCCCTGCTGGCGCTGGCCCTGGTGCTGTTCGCGCCCCAGACGCTCAACGACGGGGACACCTATTGGCACGTGGCGGCCGGCGGATGGATGCTGGACCACCACCGCATGGTCCGCGCCGACCCCTTCTCCTTCACCTTCGCCGGACGACCGTGGCACGCGCACGAATGGCTCGCCGAGGTCGCCATGGCCCTGGCCTATCGCGCGGCGGGCTGGGCGGGCGTGGTGCTGCTGGCGGGAGCCGCCGTGGCCGGCGCCGTGGCGCTGCTGGCCCGCGAGTTCAATCGCCGGCTGGACCCGCTGGGCGCGACCCTGGCGCTGGCGCTCGTCGCCGGCTGCCTCGCGCCGAGCCTGCTGGCCCGGCCGCACCTGCTGATGCTGCCCCTGCTGGCGGCCTGGACCGGCGCCCTGATGGAGGCGCGGGCGAGGGATCGCGCGCCCTCACTGGCGTGGTTGGCGTTGATCGTCGTCTGGGCGAACCTGCATGCCAGCGTGATCCTGGCCCTGGCCCTCATCGCGCCCTTCGCGCTGGAAGCCGTGCTGCAGGCCGGTCCGGCGCGCCGGACGGCGGCGGCGCGGGCCTGGGCGCTGTTCGGCGTGGGCGCGGCGGTCGCGGCGCTGGTCACCCCGTTCGGTCTGGACGGGCTGCTGTTCCCGCTGCGGGTCAGCGGCATGGCCAGCCTGGACAGCATCGTCGAATGGCGGCCGCCGGACTTCCGCCAACTGCAGCCGCTGGAGATCGCCCTGCTCACGGGGCTGTTCGTGATGCTGCGGGGCGGCGTGCGCCTGCCGGCCGTGCGGCTGTGCCTGGTGCTGGGCCTGATCCACCTGGCGCTCGGCCACGCCCGCCATCAGGTCCTGCTGGCCGTGATCGGCGGCCTGATCGTGGCCGAGGCGGTGCGGACGCGGGA
>JAQGII010000272.1 GCA_028291305.1 Caulobacteraceae bacterium | reverse complement strand
AGCCGCGCACCGAATTGCCGACGATCTTGAAGTCCTTGGGGTCCTTGAGCGTGACCGTCTTGACGTCCGGCGCGGGGATGCCGGCCGCCTTCTCGGCCAGCTGGCCGTAGCTCAGCTTGCGGCCGGTCGGGGTGTGGACGACCGTGCTCATCGCCGCCGCGCACTCGGCGGCCGGGACCTTCCAGGTCAGCGCCGCGGCCTCGATCAGCATCTGCTTGCCGGCTGCGCCGACCCGGCGCAGCGGGTCGTAGTTCTGCGGCGTCGACATGGAGCCGCCGGCCCACTGCTGGCCGTACTTGGCCTGGTCGGCGGGCGCCGTCTCGATCGACACCTTGGACCAGTCGGCCTCCAGCTCCTCGGCGATGACCATCGGCAGCATGGTCTTGATGCCCTGGCCGCATTCCGGGTTCTTGCCCATGATGGTGATGACGCCGTCCGCGCGGATGCGGACATAGGCGTTCAGCTCCATCGGCGCGGCCGCGGCGGCCGTGGCGCCCGTGGCGGTCAGGCCCCAGCTGAGGAAGAAGCCGCCGCCGGCCACGGCGCCGGTCTTGAGCAGGGCGCGCCGGGTGGGGGCGAAGGAGGATGCGTCGTCGGCCATGATCCTAGGCTCCCTTGGTCGGGGCGGCGGCGGCGGCGGCCAGCACCTGCCGCGGCGCCGGCGCGGCGGCCAGGGCCGGGGTCTGGCCGGCGGCCTGGTGGATGGCCGACTTGATGCGGGTGTAGGTGGCGCAGCGGCAGATGTTGCCCGCCATGGCCCGGTCGATCTGCACGTCGGTGGGCTGCGGCGTCTTGGCCAGCAGGGCCGAGGCCGACATGATCTGGCCGGCCTGGCAGTAGCCGCACTGGATCACGTCGTGGTCGATCCAGGCCTTCTGCAGGCTGGCGCCGACCGGCGTGGCCCCGATCCCCTCGATGGTGGTCACCGCCTTGGTCCCGACGGTGGAGACCTGGGTCTGGCAGGAGCGCACCGCCACCCCGTCCAGATGCACCGTGCAGGCGCCGCACAGGCCCACGCCGCAGCCGAACTTGGAGCCGACCAGGCCGATCGTGTCGCGCAGCACCCACAGCAGCGGCGTGTCGCTCTCGACATCGACCGTCTGGACCTTGCCGTTGACCTTGATGGCGTAGGACATGGGGCATCTCCTGCTGGGTTCGGAGGGGGCGGATTGAACTCCAAATCCCCAGGGCGGTCGAACCCTAATTGGGTGGGCTGCGCTACTTGCGCAACGCCGCCGTCCTGTCGCGGGTCGCCTTGAATTCCGAACCGGGGGTCCAGCTCGGCCAGCGGTCCGAATTGGCCAGGTCGCGGCCCAGGCGGTAGATCAGCTCCAGGTCCTGCACCTGCCCCGACAGGTCCCAATCGGCCGACCATTCGTCCGCCGGCTGATGATAGCGGTCCTTCACATAGGCCGCCTTGGCCGCCTTGCCCGCCGCCGCGCCGCCCTTGATCAGGTCGTCGCCCGAGCGGATCGAGATGGCCGGCACCCCGACCTTGGCGAAGGAGAAGTGGTCCGAGCGGTAGAAGTGGCCGGCCTCCGGCTCCTGGTCCGGCGAATAGTAGCGCCCCTCCGCCTTCAGGTAGCGCGCCAGGGTGTCCTGCAGGTCGGTCTGGCCGCTGCCGGAGGTGCTCATGTTGCGGGTGCGGCCATAGACGTCCAGCATGTCCATGTTGAGGTTGGCTACCGTCTTGGCCAGGGGATAGAGCGGATGGGCCGCGTAGTAGAGCGAGCCCAGCAGGCCCTTCTCCTCCGCCGTCACCGACATGAACACCACCGAGCGGTCGGCGCGCGGCGCCTTGGCGAACACCCGGCCAAGCTCCAGCAGGGCGGCGACGCCGGTGCCGTTGTCCACCGCGCCGTTGTAGATGCGGTCGCCGCGCGCATCCGGATTCCCGACCCCCAGATGGTCCCAGTGGGCCGTGTAGATGACGGTTTCGTCCGGCCGCTTGGTCCCGGGCAGCAGGCCCAGCACGTTGTAGGAGGTGATCACCGTGTGATCGACGGCGAAGTCGGTGGAGAAGGTGGTCCCCTTCAGCACCACCGGCTGGAAGTCGCGCGTCTGCGCCTTCTTCTTGAGCGCCTCGAAGTCCAGGCCCGCCTTCTTGAACAGGTCGACGGTCTCGTCGCGCTGGATCCAGCCTTCCAGCAGCGGGTGCGCCTCGGACGGCCTGGCCCGCACGATGTCGAACTGGGCGTTGGTGTTGGAGTTCTTGACCGTGGCCCAGCCGTAGGCGGCCGGGGCGGTCTCGTGGATCACCAGCAGGCCCGCGGCGCCGCGACGGGCGGCTTCTTCGTACTTGTAGGTCCAGCGGCCGTAATAGGTCATCGCCTTGCCGCCGAAGTCGCCCCCGTTCTTGAAGTTCGGGCCCGTCTCGAAGTCGGGGTCGTTGACCAGCACCAGGACGACCTTGCCCTTCAGGTCCATGCCCTTGAAGTCGTCCCATTTGCGTTCGGGCGCGGCGACGCCGTAGCCGGCGAACACCACCGGCGCGTCCTTGATCGACACCCGGTCGACGTTGGTCTGGGCGGCGCGCAGGGACACCTCGTTGCCCTGGGTCACGGCCTGCGTCTGGCCGGCGGAGGTGAAGCTGGCCTTGACCGGGCCCTTGATCTCGAACCGGCGCAGCGGCGTCGCCTGGGTCCAGGCGCGCTTGCCGTCCCTGCCCATGTCGCCGCCGGGCTGCAGCCCCTCGGCCTTCATGCGCGAGATCAGGTAGGCGATGGTCTTCTTCTCGCCCGCCGTCGCCGGGCCGCGCCCCTCGTAGTCGTCGCCGGAGACGACCTTCACGTGCTGCGACAGGCGCTTGGATTCGATGCCGGCCGCCGGGGGCGCCGCCGGCGTGGAGGCCGGCGCCGCGCAGGCCGCCGAGGCGGACAACAGGCACAGCAGGGTCAA
>JAQGII010000266.1 GCA_028291305.1 Caulobacteraceae bacterium | reverse complement strand
CCTCGCGCCGCCGATCAGCTCCTTTGGCGCGACGCTTCGTAGAGGGCCACCGCCGCGGCGTTGGACACGTTCAGGCTTTCGAAGCCGCCCGGCATGGGGATGCGGGCGAGGGCGTCGCAGTGCTCGGCCACCAGCCGGCGCAGGCCTTCGCCCTCCGACCCCAGCACCAGCACCGTCGGCCGGGCGTTGAGCACCTGCTCCAGGGTCTCCTTGGCGTCCCCGTCCAGGCCCACCGCGCGCCAGCCGCCCTCGATCAACTGGTCGAGGGCGCGCGACAGGTTGACCACCCGGGCGTGGGGGATGGCTTCGATGGCGCCCGCCGCGGCCTTGGCCAGGGCGCCCGTCAGGGCGGGGGCGTGGCGGTCCTGCAGGATCACGCCGCGCGCGCCGAAGGCGGCCGCCGAGCGGAAGATGGCGCCGACGTTCTGCGGGTCGGTCAGCTGGTCGAGCATCAGCAGGACCCCGCCGGGGGTGGCGGCGAAGGCTTCGATGTCCTCGGGTTCCACCGGGTCGGCGAGCAGGGCCACGCCCTGGTGCACCGAGCCGGACGGCAGCACGCGGGTGAATTCGGGCGCCTCGACCCGCTCCAGCGGGATATTCAGCCGGGCGGCCGCCGCCTCGACCTCGCCCGCCTTGCCCGGCGCGACCAGCAGGCGCTTGAACCCCGCGCGATTCGGATTGGCCAGGGCGGCCAGCACGGCGTGCCAGCCCCACAGCCATTCGCCGCCGCCTTCGCCGCGCTTGTGCCGCGCGCCGCGGCCGCGCTGGTCCTCGCGGGGCGGCCCGCGCTCGGCCGCCGGATCGTAGCCGCCGCGCTCCGAAACCCGCCCCGGCGCGCGCTCGGGCTCACGCTGCGGCCCGCGCTCTTTCGCAGCCGGTTTGGCCCCCTTGGAAAAGGGCTTTGCGCCAGGCTTGGAGCGGTCGTTGCGTTCACGGAATGAGGACACTATAAGACGCGCTCCAATTTGGGGCCCAAGGCCTTCTGACGATGGGACGAGGTGGTTTAGCACCACGCCGGTCCGTCCAAGGAGGCTTTTCGTCCGGCCGCTCCGGGAGACCGGGACGGGCAGGCGGAAAACCTTAGCTCCGAGCGCGCGCGAGGGGGAATGTCCCGAGCGGCAAAGGGGGCGGACTGTAAATCCGCTGGCATAGCCTTCGCAGGTTCGAGTCCTGCTTCCCCCACCACGCGCCGGTCGAAGTTGAGGCGGGCTTGAGATGGGAAATTTTCTGCGGCGAAACCCGCGAACCGCCGGCCTGCCGGCGTAAGGAGATGGTCTGGCGGGTATAGCACAATGGTAGTGCAGCAGCCTTCCAAGCTGAGGATGCCGGTTCGATCCCGGCTACCCGCTCCAATCTCGATAGACACTAGACAACGCTACGGCAGACCACGCGAAGGGTAGACGATGGCCAAGGAAAAGTTCGAACGGAATAAGCCGCACTGCAACATCGGCACGATTGGTCACGTTGACCATGGCAAGACGACGTTGACGGCGGCGATCACGATCACGCTGGCGAAGGTTGGCGGCGCGAAGGCGATGAAGTACGCCGACATCGACGCGGCGCCGGAGGAGAAGGCGCGCGGGATCACGATCAACACGGCGCACGTCGAGTATGAGACGAAGAACCGTCACTATGCGCACGTCGACTGCCCTGGGCACGCCGACTATGTGAAGAACATGATCACGGGCGCGGCGCAGATGGACGGCGCGATCCTGGTGGTGTCGGCGGCGGACGGTCCGATGCCGCAGACGCGCGAGCACATCCTGCTGGCGCGGCAGGTCGGGGTTCCGGCGCTGGTGGTGTTCCTGAACAAGGTCGACATGGTCGATGACGCGGAGCTGCTGGACCTGGTGGAGATGGAGGTTCGCGAGCTTCTGTCGAGCTACCAGTTCCCGGGCGACGACATCCCGATCGTGAAGGGCTCGGCGCTGGCGGCGGTCGAAGGCCGCGACGCGGTGATCGGCGAGGACGCGATCCTGGAGCTGATGACGCAGGTCGACGCCTACATCCCGCAGCCGGAGCGTCCGGTGGACCTGCCGTTCCTGATGCCGGTGGAAGACGTGTTCTCGATCTCGGGCCGGGGCACGGTGGTGACCGGCCGGATCGAGCGCGGCATCGTCAAGGTGGGCGAGGAAGTGGAGATCGTCGGTCTGCGCGACTCGCAGAAGACGATCTGCACGGGCGTGGAGATGTTCCGCAAGCTGCTGGACCAGGGCCAGGCGGGCGACAACGTGGGGGTGCTGCTGCGCGGCACCAAGCGCGAGGACGTCGAGCGCGGCCAGGTGCTGTGCAAGCCCGGCTCGATCAAGCCGCACAAGAAGTTCGTGGCCGAGGCCTACATCCTGACCAAGGAGGAGGGCGGCCGCCACACCCCGTTCTTCACCAACTACCGCCCGCAGTTCTATTTCCGCACGACGGACGTGACCGGCATCATCAAGCTCAAGGAAGGCGTTGAGATGATCATGCCCGGCGACAACGCCGAGCTGGACGTGGAGCTGATCACCCCGATCGCCATGGAAGAGAAGCTGCGCTTCGCCATCCGCGAAGGCGGCCGCACGGTCGGCGCAGGAGTCGTGGCCAAGATCGTCGAATAGATCGACCTATATCGCTGAACAATGCGGCCGTCGGGGCAACCCGGCGGCCGTTTTGTTTTCTCCGCTCATCCCGGCGAAGGCCGGGATGAGCGGTGTTTAGGGGGTCCAGTAGCTGGTGATGGCGTCGACATCCGGCCGGATGCGTTCCAAGGGCGCCTCGGTGGGCGTGCCCAGGAGGACGACGCCCGCCACCTGTTCGTTGGATTCCAGGCCGAGAAGCGCCGTGGCCCGCGGATCGTAGCTGTACCAATCGGTGATCCAGTTGGCCCCATAGCCTATGGCCGTGGCCGCGATCAGCAGAGTCTGGCAGACGGCGCCGGCGGACAGAAGCTGCTCCCAGGCGGGGATCGGCCCGTCGCTGACGCGCGAGATCACCAGCACGGCCAGGGGCGGGGTCTTCAGCTTGAAGAGCACGGCGGCGGCCTTGTCCGGATCGGGGCGCTCGCGGGCCAGGGCTTCGAATCGCGCGGCCAGCTCGGCCTTGGCCTGGCCCTGCAGGATGATGAAGCGCCAGGGGAATAGCTTGCCGTGATCGGGCACGCGGGCGGCCAGGCGCAGCAGGTCCTGCAATTCCTGGCCCGAGGGCGCGGGCGCGGCCAGGTGCTGGGGGCTGGACGAGCGCCGCCGGGCCAGGAGGGCCAGGGTCTGCGGCGAGACCTGGCCGTAGGGCGCGGGCTTGCCGAACTCGGGGGGCGCGGGGACGTCTGTCGGCAAGCCGGACCTCGTTTTGAAATCTTAATTCGAGGCCAGCTATAGGCGCAGGTTCGGTCTGGTCAAAGCGGTCTGGCGGAAGCGAGGGCGAGGCCCCATATCCGGCGGGTGTCGGCAAACGGGCGCCGACTGTGTACAATCGCGGGCAAGTCCGGCGAAGTTCGGGGCAATGGTGGTATCTAGGATGAGCATCCAGCATCTTGAACTGGTCGAACCGAACGCCGCCCCGCCGGTGTGGGCGGCGCTGCGCAACCAGGCCGAAGCCGCCGCGCGGGCCGAGCCCGCCCTCTATTCCATGCTCAATTCGGTGATCCTGCAGCACAGCCTGTTCGAGGATGCCCTGTCGTACCAGTTGGCGCGCAAGCTGGCCGACTACGAGCTGGAAGCCATGAACCTGCGCGAGCTGTGCGAAGAGGCCTATGCCGCCGCGCCGGAGCTGGTGCGGTACGCCGAGGCCGACCTGAAGGCGGTGTTCGAGCGCGACCCCGCCTGCAAGGGCTATGTGCAGCCCTTCCTGTTCTTCAAGGGCTTCCAGGCGCTGCAGACCTACCGGATCGCCCACTGGCTGTGGGGCCGCGGACGCGAGACCCTGGCCTTCTACCTGCAGAGCCGCATGTCGGAGATCTTCCAGGTGGACATCAACCCGGCGGCCAAGATCGGCTCAGGCGTGTTCTTCGACCACGGCACCGGCATAGTCATCGGCGAGACGGCCGTGGTGGGCGACGATGTGTCGATGCTGCACGGGGTGACGCTGGGCGGCACCGGCGCCGAACGCGGCGACCGCCACCCCAAGATCGGGCGCGGCGTCCTGCTGGGCGCGGGCGCCAAGGTGCTGGGCAATATCCAGATCGGCGACTACGCCAAGATCGCCTCGGGCTCGGTGGTCCTGAAGCCGGTGCCGGCGCACTGCACGGCCGCGGGCGTGCCCGCCCGGCTGGTCAATTGCCCGACCTGCCCCGAGCCGGCGCGCAGCATGGATCACACCCTGGCCGACGTGGTCTACGACTACGTCATCTGAATCCCGGCCCGCTTTGGGCCTGAACGGTTTCCCGGCGCAGCGAAAGGCTTTAGGGTCCGCCGTCCTGCGCCGAGATGCGCTCTAGATTCAGATGAGAGGGTCCGACGTGAAGGACACCGACACCAAGCGCGTTGAGAATCACCTGCGCACCACCTTCGGCAACCAGGCCATCGTCCTGAAGCCCCGCCCCAAGCAGAAGGATTCGGCCGAGGTCTATCTCGGCGACGAGTTCATCGGGGTGGTCTACGAGGACGAGGACGAAGAGGGCTCGTTCCTGTTCGAGATGGCGATCCTCGCCGAAGACCTGGTCGGCTGAGCAGGCGGCGGCCTGCGGGCCGCCATAGACGAATGCAAATCGCGCCGGCCCGACCGAATCGGACCGGATGAGCGCAAAACAGCCCGCCAGACTGGCTGGCGGGCTGCGGTTGCCGACCCAAGGCGCCGTTCAGCGCGATTCGGATCCCCTGACCTGGGAGATCAGAGCACTCCCAGCATGCTGGCCACCAGCGGGTGGCGGACGATGTCGACGTCCTTCAGGCGCACCACCGCGATTCCGGCCACGGCTTCGAGCCGGTCGGCCACGTCGCCCAGGCCAGAAACGCCCGGCAGCAGGTCCGACTGATTCGGATCGCCCGTGATGACCATGGTCGAATGCCAGCCCAGGCGGGTGAGCAGCATCTTGAGCTGCATGTAGGTGCAGTTCTGCGCCTCATCGATGACCACGAAGGCGTTGTTCAGGGTGCGGCCGCGCATGAAGCCGATCGGCGCGATCTCGATGGCGCCTTCCGCCATCAGGGCGCGCACCCGTTTCATGGAGAGGCGGTCTGACAGGGCGTCATAGAGGGGGCGCAGGTAGGGGGCGAGCTTGTCCTCCATCTCGCCGGGCAGGAAGCCGATCGATTCGCCGGCCTCCACGGCGGGGCGGGACAGGACGATTCGGCCGACCTTGCCGGCCTCCAGCGCCTCGACGGCCTTGGCGATGGCCAGATAGGTCTTGCCGGTGCCGGCCGGGCCGAGGGCCAAGACCAGGTTGCTGTCGTCGACCGCCTTCATCAGCTCGGCCTGGCCGTCCGACTTGGCCTTGATGGTCTTTACGTAGCCCTGTTCGCGGCCGTCCTCGGCGGAGGCGGGCCCCATCGGCGACCATCGGCGGTCTATCGGCAGGCGGCGGATCTTATTGTCGTCGTCGAACTGACCCGGGTTGAATTCACCTTCACGCACCATCCGCTTAAGGGCTCGCTTGGTCATCAGGGCCTCCGTGGGGGCAAGAAAAAAGGGCGGGACCGTGATGGTCCGCCCTTCGGGGAAGAATCGGGAATGTGGTCGGATGCTTGGCGCCGGAGTCCCGGTCCGCAGCTCGAAATCGCCGGGCCGGGCGGGCCTTCATGTCGGGGCGGCTCGGGGAGCCGCCGGGGCAAATTCGATGACGCCATAATCCCCACTCAAAGGACCGAAGGCCAATCGGAGCCTTCGAATCGTCTAACACAGACTATGCTAGCGTGCTTTCAGAATGGTTAAGCATCAGAAATTCCGCAGTTAGTCTGCCCCGTCGATCAAGTTTCACAGAGCTGTCACAAATATAGAGCGAGAATAGATGGGAATATCGGTCCGCGACCGCACAGGTCCGGACGGCCGTTCCGCGCCTCATGATTCGGCGTGCGGACGGCGACGACGATCCAACATCAAACGGTTGGCTGATTCTGCAAAGTGCGACGTCGCCGCAGGGGCGGGAATCGGCGTGGGCGCCCGCCGTTCGATCAGCGCGCGCCCGCCGGCGCTCAGTCTCGGACCCTAGGCGATCCGCCGGCCGTCCACGGCGGCGATGCGCAGCGGGGAGGGCGGGGCCAGGCCGGTGTCGGCGAAGGCGATGTCCAGCAGGAACAGGTGCTCGATCGCCTCATTGTGCAGCCGGAACAGCGGGGACACGGGCTGATAGAGCCCCAGCATCCTGTCTACCTGGCCGGCGGGGCCGGCCAGCGGGGCCAGCACGACCTCCAGCTTGGCCTGGTGACCCTGCAGCGTGCGGCCAAGGACTTGGGCCAGCAGCGCGTCGCCGCGGTGCAGGGCCGATTCGACGGCGGCGGCGATCCTGGGCCGGTCGGAGACGGTCCACAGAGCCATGAAGTCGGCCCCCCGCAAGGGGCGGCGGTGCAGGTCTTCCAGCAGCCCTCCAGCCAGGCGGAAGGGATAGACGCCGGTGCGGGTGCGGCCGATCATGAACGCCTGGGTGATGATGTCGGAGAACTGCGCAGGATCGATGGCGGCGCGTGGCGGCGCCGGTCCATCGCCCTTCTGGGCGCTCCAGTAATCGATCATCCGAGTCGTGTTGGAATGAGACATTTCGGTCCGGGTCTGCTTCGCACGAAGCTTGCAGGAAAAGCCGTGCCAGAGCGTGCGCGTTCCGATTCGAGACGATCTCCGGCTATTTGGCGGCCGGCAGGACCTCGAATTTCCAGGCCTTGCCGGGCAGCAGATAGGTCTGGGCCGCACGGCGGACGTCGGCGGCGGTGACGCTCTGCAGCTGCGGGACCTGCGAGCCGATCGCCTCCAGCCGGCGCGGATCGGTCTGGCCGCCGCCAAGGCTGGCGAGCCAGAACTCGTTGGTCTGGAAGGCCTTGCCCAGGGCCTCGATGCGCGGAAGCGTGGCGCGCTTCAGCTCGTCGGGGCTGACGTCCTTGGTGCGCAGATCGTTGGCGATCTTGTCGACCTCGTCATAGAAGCTCTGGATCTTGGCCGGAGGAATCTCGACGCTGGCCGAGACATAGCCGAAGCCGGGATAGTCCTGGGACGCCTCCAGATTGGCGCTGGGCGAATAGGTGGCCCCCTGGGCGACCCTCAGCTCGTCGATCATCCGCAGCTTCATCACCTCGACCATGACGCGCAGGACGCGCGCCCCACGGGTGTCGGCGAAGAAGTCGGTGGTCGGCCAGGCGGCCACGGCGACGGCCTGGTCGGCGCGGCCCTTGTGGGTGAGCACCACCGGCTGGGCGGTCGGCGCCGGGAAGGCGATCTTGCGCTCCTCGGCGGCCGGCGCGGACGGGGCGGGGCGGGGCAGGGCGCCCAGGGTCGCGGCGGTCGCCGCGATGGCCTGATCGACCGTGAGGTCGCCGACGACGATGACCTCGATCGGGCCGTCGGCGAGATGGCCGGCGACGGCGGCGGGCAGGTCCTCGGGCCGGGCGGAGGCGATGACCGCGTCGCTCGGCATGGCCCAGCGCTGGTCGCCGCTGCGGATCAGCGAGGCGAGGTTCTCGTTGACCACGCCGTTGGGGGTGGCCTCCATCTGGTCGCGCAGCGTCAAGGCATAGGTCCGCATGCGGGCGAAGGCCTCGGGCCTGAAGCCCGGATCAATCAGGTAGGCCGTGAGCACCTGCATCTGGGTCGGCAGGTCCGACGGGCGCGTCGAGCCGCTCAAGACGAAGGCGTTGTCGTCCATGTTGAAGGAGGCCCCAAGGATTCTCGAGGTCATCATCTGATCGAGCTCTTCGGCGGTGACCTTCTTCAGGCCGCCCTCGATGAAGGCGCCGTTGGCCCAGGCCACGTTCGGCCGGTCCTTGGGCAGGTCAAGGCGACCGTCGCCCACCCGCACCTGGACCAGGATCTGCTCCTTGCGGAACTGGGTCGGCTTGACGGTGAGGCGCACGCCGTTTTCAAAACGGACGAAGGTGGCGCCGACGTCGGCGGCCTCGCGCCGCTCGGCGACCTTGCCGGGCAGGCCGAAACGATCATAGGGCCAGGCCTTGGAGGCGACGACGACGGGCGCCTCGACGGCGCCGGCCTGGGCGGCGTGGAAGGCGGCGGCGAGGGCGGCCTGGCCGCCGTCCACGGCGGTGGGGGTGGTCAGGAACACCAGGGGCCCCTGGCCATCGAAGGCCTTGCGCACGGCGGCGCTGACTTCGGCGGCGGTCAGGCCTTTGACGATGTCCTCGAACATCGCCAGGTCCTGGGCGGGATTGGTGACGACGTCGCGGCCGTCCAGCGAGCCGGCGATCAGGTTGGCCAGGCCGGGCGTGCGGCGGGTGGCCTGGGAATCGGCGCGGGCCTTAACGCTGGCCCGGCTCTCTTCGATCTCGCGGTCGATCTCGCTCTGCAGGACGCCGTATTGGACGAGCCGGCGCTGTTCGCGCATCGCCGTGGCCAGGGCGGGTTTCCAGTCGCCGCCGCGGGCGGCGATCTGGAGCGTGGTGACGCGGGCGGAGCGGAACTCGTCGCCGACGAAGGCTCCGGCGTTGAGGAAGGGCGGGGCGTCGCCGCGGGCGATCCGTTCCAGCCGTCGGTTCAGCACCGCCAGGCCCAGCCGTTCGATCATCTCGCGCCGACGCTTGGCGCGGCTGTCGGGCGTCAGGTCCGCAGGCTGCACCCAGCCGACCTGCAGGGAGGTCGGCAAGCCCGGCTCCACGACGATGGCGGTCTGCACGCTGCGCTTGGCGGGAACGCCGAGTTCGGGTTCGGTCCCGACGGGCCGGGGGTTGCGCCAGCCGGAGAAGCGCGCCTTGATCTTGGCTTCCATGGCATCGACGTCGAAATCGCCCACGGCGATCAAGGTGGCGCGCTCGGGCCGGTAGTATTTGTCGTAGATGTCCTCGATCAGGTCGCGCTTGGTGGTCTGGATCACCGGCACCTTGCCGATGGGCAGACGGCGCGAGGCCAGCTGACCCGCCAGGAAGAATTCCATGCGCGAGCGGAAGGCGCGGAAATTGGGCGAGTCCGACAGGCGCTCCTCGGACAGCACCACCCCGCGCTCGCTGTCCACGGCGGACTGGGGAATGAGCAGGTCGCCGGCCACTTCGCGCAGCAGCATCAGGCTGGTGTCGACAGTGTCGTCGTCGGTCTTGGGCAGGTCGAGCTTGTAGACGGTCTCGGTCCAGTCGGTGGAGGCGTTGGTGTCGGCGCCGAAGGCCAGGCCGTGGCGCTCGAGGATCTTGACCATCTCGCCAGTGGGCACGTGGGTCGAGCCGTTGAAGGCCATGTGTTCGAGGAAGTGAGCCAGGCCCTGTTGCTGGTCGGATTCCATCAGGGAGCCGACCGCGAAGCGCAGGCGGAAGGAGGCCTGGCCGGACGGCGTCGCGTTGTGCATCAGGGCATAGCGCATGCCGTTGGGCAGGCGGCCGAAGCGGATCAGCGGATCGGGACGGACGTCCGAGGACTCCTGCGGCCAGTGGCTGAGGTCATCGACCGGCGTCCTGGCCGGTGCGGCCTGCGCCGCGCAGACACCCAGAGTCAGGCTCGGCCCCACGAGCAACGCCAGGGCCATGGCCGGGGCGAGGGCAAAACGCAGCGATTTCATGGGGAGTCGGGACGCCTTCAGGACGTTTGATCGTTGAAGCGCACCTTCGCCGCGACTTGCGGCCATAGCAAGGCGTCGGCGCGACGGTTTTTATTCCGATCAGCAACATTATAGGCGCCAAAGCCGCCGCGACTCGTTATGCAATGCCGCAAATCCGCGGGAGCCGGCCGGATGGAGGAGCCTGATCACCTTGGACCAGCAACGCGAGCCGCCGTTTCGCGGACCCTGGCCGGTCTGGACCGTCGCCGGGCTGATCCTGCTGTCCTATGCGGTCCAGGACCGGCTGTTCGACCTGGCGGTGGCGGCCAGCCGGTATGGGATGAGCGGGCTGGGGTTGCGACAGGGACGCTGGAGCACGCTGGTCTCCGCCCTGTTCATCCACGGCAGCTGGGGGCATGCGGCCATGAACGCGATCGGCGCCCTGGCCTTCGGGGCGCCGGTGGCGCGGCTGCTGGGCCTCGGATTGCGCGGGGCGGCGGGGTTCTTCCTCTTCTATCTGGCGTGCGGCGTGCTGGGGAACCTGGGCTATGCGGCCGTGCATCCCAATGACGCCATGCCCCTGGTGGGGGCGTCCGGGGCGGTGTCCGGCCTGTTCGGCGGGGCTTCGCGGCTGATCGAGCACCGGCCAAGGCTGTCGCCGTTCGCCAGCCGCACCGTGGTGGCCTCGGCCGCGGCCTGGATCGTGGTCAATGTGATCCTGGGCCTGATGCACTATGCGCCGGGCATCGGCGACGTCCAGGTGGGGTGGGAGGCGCACATCGCCGGCTACCTGTCCGGAGTGTTGCTGATCGCGCCGTTCCTGCGCCTGTTCGCGCCGACCGACACGGGGGCCGCGGCGGAATAGGCGACGGCCGGGAATTCGCCGACGATTAGGTTTGCCCACCGGGTTGAAACGCGAGAAGCTGGTTCCAGCGAGCGTTGCGAAATACGGAGGAAACAACTGATGTTGGTCTCGCAGATTCTCAAGCAGAAGGGCGGCAACGTCTTCACGTGTTCGCCGCAGGAAACCCTCCTGGCGGCGGCCTCTGTGCTGCATTCACGAAAAGTCGGCGCACTGGTGGTCTTGGACGAAGAGGATCATGTGATCGGCATCGTCTCGGAACGCGACATCGTCCGGACCATCGCCCAACAGGGCATGGAGGGCCTGAGCCTGTCCGTCGCCAGTTGCATGACCCGGGGCGTCGTCTATGCCGAGCTGACAGAAGGCGTGGACGCCTTGATGGCGCGGATGACCGATCGCCGCGTCCGCCACCTGCCGGTATGCGAGGATGGACGGCTCAAGGGCATCGTCTCCATCGGCGACGTGGTGAAGACCAAGCTTGCCGAGACCGAGGCGGAAGCCCAGGAACTCAAGGCCTATATCGCCCACGCCTGAGGGCGGACGGGCTCAGTCCGCGCCGAGGACGGCCGCAGTGCGCGCGCCGCCGGAGTCGAGCGTTGCGTCCGCCAGGCTATAGGTTTCCAGCACCTCGGCTGTGGCGTCGCGCGCGCGGCGCAGGGCGGGCCTGAGCGCGCAGGTCTCCAGATCCGCGCAGTCGTCGCATTTGCGGAAAGCCATCTGGCTGACGCAGGGCGCCAGCGCCAGGGGGCCGTCGATCACCCGGATCACCTGGGCGAAGCTGATGTCCGCGGGCGGCTTGGCCAGGACATAACCGCCGAACTTTCCGCGCCGGCTCAACACCAGGCCGCGGCGCGACAGCTCCAGAAGGATCGCCTCCAGGAACTTGCGCGGCGCATCCGCCCGCGCGGCGATCTCACCCGCGGTGAGCTGCTGCTCGGGCCCGGCGCGGGCCAGCTCGACCAGGGCGCGCAGGGCGTAGCGGGCTTTTTGCGACAACATCCGGATATCTCCTCGCCATAGAGGGATAGGGGGGCGGGGAGGCGGCTGCAAGCCGACGCGCGCGCCGGGCCGTTGTGACGGAAATGTGCAGTTTATGTGTGAGGCGGACAATTCGCCCTTGCGCCGCGCGAGGCCTTCGCTAAATAGACGCCGTCAGCGACATGCAGATGTTTTCAAGCGCCCCTCCGGCGGCGCGCGAATTTCGTTTCCGGAACCCCAGGGTTCCACCCGAAACGAAGAAAATCTGGAAGTCGATTGACACTGGGAACGGCGGCCAATAGATACGCCGCTCCCCGGTCGGGGACGGGCGGCGCCGAAGCCGAGGGGTTCAAAAGCCTCTTGATTTTTCGGAACCATCTAGCTAATCTCCGGCCTCCAATCGAATCGCTACGGACTTATGAGGGAAGCCCCTCGGCGGCCCGCAGTGATTTTTGCGCTCTAATCCAGCCCCGGCTAGGTCAGAGAAAGCGCTCCGAACCGGCCTCGCCGGCGACGAGAAAAAAGCCCGAAAGGGTCGGTTGACACGGAAAACCGAGGCGACTAGAACGCCGCCTCCGCCGACCACCGGGCGTTAAACGGTGGGGCCGGTCAGCCGGTTCGGGTCTTTGACATTGTTGATTTGGAAAGAGAAACGCAGGCGGCGGTGTCCTAGCGATGCTCCTTACGGGGAGCATCTCGACGACTGACCAAATGCGGTCTTTTTTGAAGATACCATGAAGTGTGATCTCGAGCTTGCTCGGGGTCATATCGAATGGGAACTCGTCAAATAATACTACGCAAATGAACGCCCATCACCGTTCGGGTTTTCCCCCGAACAGATGGAAACGATGTCAGAAGTCAACTCAACCTGAGAGTTTGATCCTGGCTCAGAGCGAACGCTGGCGGCAGGCCTAACACATGCAAGTCGAACGGATCCTTCGGGATTAGTGGCGGACGGGTGAGTAACACGTGGGAACGTGCCCTTTGGTTCGGAAC
>JAQGII010000258.1 GCA_028291305.1 Caulobacteraceae bacterium | reverse complement strand
GGTCCTCTACGGGCGCCCAGACGATCCCGGCCTTCGGGTCGACGGTGTTTCCGAAATCGCTGTAGTGCTCCGCGCGCACGGCGCCGGAAAGCTCCAGCAGCGCCACCCCGGGCCGGGCGTTCTCCGGCCCGACGAGCGGGACCCGGACCTCCGCGAACACGGCGCCGACCTTCCGTTCGCCGGAAACGCCGATCTGCGGCACGGGCGCCACGGTGGAGCTGTAGCTGGCGCCGGCGCGCCGGAAGGTTTCCCGTCGCGCGTTGACCCCGACCGCCAGCTTCAGCGCCCCGCCGGGCAGCTTGAACAGCGGCCCGTCCGCCTGCAGGTTGACGGTCTCCACCTGGCTTCGGGTGCGGCTGTTGGTGAAGCCGGAGCCGATGGCGGCCATTACCGACGCCGGGTTGGCGGCGACGCCGGTGTAGGGGTTGAAGTAGCCGTCGCGGGCCGGGCTGTAGGCGGTCTGCGGGCGGTCGGCGACGTTGCCCAGCGCCTCGGAGAGGATCGCCGTGTTGACCACGCCGCCGGCGTGGGCCTCGTCGATCTCCTGCGCGAAGCCGAGGTAGCCGTCGGCCGCCCAGCCCCGCGGGAGCTGAAGACGCGCGCCGAGCGAGGTCGTCAGGCTTTCGGCGGTGGCCCGGATGACCGGGTTCGGCAGCTCGCCTTCGAACGAATACTGGATCTGGTTGGACGCCGCGCCGTTCGGCGACACGAAGTAGGGGTTGCTCCGTCGCACCGTGAAGGTCGCGATCTGCGGCGCGATCCGGGTGCGCGCGGCGCGGAAGCCGTAGCGGGCGTCGCCGGAGATCTCGAGCCGATCGCCCAGGTCCTGATGGACCGCCAGGTAGGCGCTCTGCCGCCGCTGGTCAGGCAGCACGTCGAGGCCGGTCTGGCGGTCCGACCGGTTCAGCGCCCCGGTGCGGAAGGCCGAGGGCGTCAGCCCGAGCCCGTTCTGGCCCGGCGGAATGGCGTAGTAGGGCCCGGAGAGTCCCGTCGCCGGGTCGACGGCGACGATGTTGCCCGGGAAGGCCATCGCCAGCCGGTGGTCGGTCCCGCCGAACGGCCGCAGGTCGGAGGACGCCGTGTAGCTCCGGTCCGCCGCTGCGAGGGCGTCACGCTGGTAGGACTCGTAGGCGAGCAGCATCCCGCCGCCCGTCCAGTTGTGACCCAAGACGGCGCCGAGCTCGTACTCGCGTGGCGTGTCCGAGGCGCCGGTCCCGGCGCTGGCCCGGACCTCGCCGCCCTCCAGGTCGCGGCGCAGGATGACGTTGACGACCCCGCCGACCGCGTCGGAGCCGTAGACCGCCGAGGCGCCGTCCAGGAGCACCTCGACTCGCGAGACGGCGATGCTGGGCAGGCTCGAGACGTCGGCGAAGTCGCCGGCGGTTCCGGACCCGCCGACCCGGCGGCCGTTCACCAGCACGAGGGTGGCGTTCGAGCCCAGGCCCCGCAGGTTCACGCCGGTGGCGTAGCTGGTGTTGGACCCCTGCGCGTCCGCGCCCGTGGCGACGGTGCCTTCGGTGTTCAGGCCGCCGTAGGCCTGCGGCAGGGCGTTCAGCGCGCCGGCCACCGTCGCGTAGCCGGACCGGTCGAGGTCCTCCCGGTCCATCACCACCAGCGGCGAAGCCCCGGCCCCGGCCCCGCGGATGTGGGTGCCGGTGACCTCGACCGCCTCGACCGTAACGGGCGGCAGGGGCGCGGCAGGCCGGGTGACGGCGGCGACGACGGCCGCGTCGCCGCCCGGGTCGGCAAGCGCCGCCGGGTCAGCGACGAAAGGGCGGGCCCTTTGGACGGGCGCCTCCGCCCGCGTCGAGGCCGGGGAGGGCGCCGTCGGACGGCGCTTGAGGACGATCACCTTCTGGCCGGCGCGGCTCGCGACGATGTCGCTCGACGACAGCAGCCGGGCGAGGGCGGCGTCGGTGTCGTATCGGCCCGCCAGCGCAGGGACATGGCGGCCGGCGACGAGGTCCGGGGTGTAGACCAGCTGGTCGCCCGTCTGCGCCGCCAGCGCGCCCAGCGCCGCTTCCAGCGACCCGGCCGGCAGGTTCAGCTGCTGTACGCCCGCCTGTGCGGGCGCTGCGGCCAGGAGCGCGCCAAGCGCCAGCGAGCCCAGCAGCGCCGATCGAAACCCGAATCCAAGCCGTCCCAAGTGATGCACGCGAACGTCCCCCCACGGCCGCGGGTGAGCCGGTCCTGTCGACCGGGCTTTCTGACATCGCGATCCGTCAGGGGCCCAAGACGTTAAATCGGGCCCGGCGCCCTACCGGCGTTCGCGAAAAGAATTTCATCCCATGGCCGGGGCCGGGGCGGCGGCCGCGGGGTTGGCGCGCAGCCGTATGGAACCGTCGGGACCTGTCGTGGCCTGCAGGTCGAAAAGGGCGGAGACGCCCTCCACGAAGGCGTCGGTGTCGCCGACGTCGAAGATGCCGTTGACCAGGCGGCCGGACAGGGCGTTGTCGTCCAGCTCCACCTTGCGGTCGCCGTAGCGGTTCACCTCGGCCACCGCCGTGGCCAGCGGCGTCTGGTGGAAGATCAGGCGGCCCGACGTCCAGCTGGTGGTTCGCGCCGCGTCGGCGGCGGCCCGCTGGGCGCCGCCCGAACGGGTAACCGTGAGCTG
>JAQGII010000255.1 GCA_028291305.1 Caulobacteraceae bacterium | reverse complement strand
GGAGGAGAACGCCCGCATGAGCGCGCTACAGTCCAGCCGCAAAATCCGCCCCCAGATCACGGCGCTCGGCGCGGCGATCGTCCTCCAGGCCCTGGCGGCCGCGCCGTCGGCGACGGCTCAGGCGCAGGCCGCCGCCGCCTTCGACCTCAAGGCGCCCGGCGTGGACATGAGCGGGGTGTGGATGATCGAACACTACGTCGGCAGCGGCGCCCCGATCCAGCGACGCATCCTGCATGACGCGAACGGCAATCCGGCGCCCTTCCTGCCCTGGGCGCAGAAGATCTACGACAAGAACATCGAGGAGGAGAAGAAGGGCCACACCTTCGCCGGCGGCCCCACCTTCTGCCTGCCGCACGGCATGCCGCAGATGATGACGGCGGCCACCTATCCGGTGGAGATCTTCCAATCCGCCCGCGATTTCGCTTTCGTGCACGAGCTGCAGCGCAACTACCGCATCATCCACCTGGACCGCGGCCACCTGCCGCCCGACGACATCACGCCCAACTACATGGGCGACAGCGTCGGCCGTTGGGAAGGCGACACCATGGTGGTGGACACCACCGGCCTGTCGGACAAGACCACCTTCGACATGCTGGGCGCGCCCCACACCGACAAGCTGCACATCGTCGAACGCATCCGCATGCTCAACAAGGACCAGTGGGAAGACAGGATCACCATCGACGACCCGGGGACCTTCAGCCACCCCTGGGAAGAGCGCGTGACCTATCGCCGCGCCGCGCCGGGCGACGAGGTGATGGAATACATCTGCCTGGACGGGAACCGGAACAAGGTGGTCAACGGCATGGTGACCATCGACGGCAAGCCTCGCGACGGGGCCCAGGCCGCGGCCAGGACCGTGGCCAGGACCAAGCCCAAGTAGAGCAGGGCCGGATCACAAAATCCCACCATGCGGGACAGACGTCCGGCGAGGCTGCGGGTTCGCCGCCTTCAGGCCGCGGCCAGCCTAACCGGCTCGCTTGCCGCGCCGCCGGGCGGCGACCGGAGGCGGCGTCGCCTCGACCCGCGGCGAAGCCGCCTCGGCATCGGGGTTGGCGGCCGGGTCGTTCAGCCACAGTCCTCCGACTTCCTGGGCCGACAGGGCGCTGGACACCACCTGGGCGCAGAAGGCCACGCGGGTGGCGATTTCCGACACCTCCAGGGGGCTCAGGCCGGTGCGTCCCACCGTCAGGCTGAGGCTGCCCATGACATGGTCGCCTTCGTCGAAGATCGGCGCGGCGATCCCGGTCACGCCGGACACCACCTGGCTCTCGGAACTCTCCCAGCCCTGCTGGCGGATGGCGCGCAGGGTGGCGCGGACGACCTTCAGTGAGTCGCCCAGCTGGGCCTCGGCGAAGCCCTCCGGATCGGCATGGTAGAGCTTGGCGATCTGGGGGGTCGGCAGGTTGGCCAGGATCACGCGCGAGGCGGCGCCCTTCAGCAGGGGCCGCACCCGGCCCCGCTCGTAGGTGGAGACGAAGCCCACGGCGCCGCGCACCTGGTGCACGCACAGCACCTTGTCGCGGTAGCGGCGGCACAGCAGGGCGATGCCCGGGGCCGTCTGCACCAGCTGGGTCATCAGCGGATGGCTGGCCAGGATGATCGGGTCGCGCACGCGGATCTTGTAATCCAGCTCGATGATGCGCGGGCCCAGGGTGTATCCGGTCCCCGGGCTGGTCGCCAGCAGGCCGAAATCGGTCAGCGAGCGGACGTAGCGATAGAGGGTCGAGCGCGTCAGCGCCAAACCTTCCAACATCTCATCCATGCTGGAGACCTGACCGCGCTCCTCGACGAACTCGAGGACGCTGAGCATCTTCTCCAGGCTGCTTTCGGACATGGACGACCTGCTTGTGAGTCCCGCCTTTATGAAATAGCCGCCATCACCGCCGGACGAAAGCCCTCGTAAGTTGAGGTTGGCCCGGCTCTGGTCGCCCGCCGATCCAAGCTCCGCGTTGGGAACGGGCGCCCACCACAGACGCCTTGCCAATACTATGGGGCGATTTATATCATAGCGTGATACAAATAAAGGCCCTGGAAAATGATATGCAAGCGGCTGAACGATGGGGTTCGTGCATCCTTGGGAGCGCAGTTTGCCATTCGATCCAGAGCGGTTTGCGGGGCTGGCGGGATTCCGCTCCGCCTTGCGCCATTTCCTCGCCGCCAGCGAAGCGATCAGCCGCGGCGGCGGCATCACTGCCCAGCAGTACCAGGCCCTGTTGGCGATCGGATGTGGCCCAGATCCGATGACCATGAAGGATCTGGCCGAGCAGCTGCTCCTTCAGCAGCACGCGGCCACCCAGATGGTCAATCGCCTGGAAAAGGCCGGTTTGGTGGACCGCGATCCCTCCCCGACCGACCGACGCAGTGTGGTGCTCACCTTGACCGACGCGGGAGGAATGCTGCTGGCGGACCTGGCGGAGCAGCATCTCGCAGAAATGCTCAAGCAGGAGCCGCACTTGAGCCGCTCCCTGCGGCGGCTCAAGCAGACCGCCCCGGACAGGGAGCAGGGCTGACACTGCGGACAACCAGGAGGAAAACATGATGTCCCTGTCTCACGCGGCCGCCCTGGCCGCGTTCGCCGTCGCTGTCGCCACTTCGGGGGCGGCGCTAGCCGCACCCATACCCGACGGTAAGGGCGCAGCGGCCACTCTGGCCGTGGTCAAGCACGTGTGCATGCCTTTGCTCACGGGCGCGAAGATTGAGGACGTCGCCAAGACGGCCGGTCTCAGGAATGGGCGGGACGGTTGGGTGCTGCCGATTGGCGGCAAGAGACACATCGAGATCGATCCGCCGGGCGGCGCCAACCCGCATGTCTGCTCAGCGACGATCATCCACGACCCGAACGCCGGCGCGTCCATCGTCGATGCGATCACCGCTTGGTCGGGCCGGCAGACGCCGGCCCTGCAGCCGCTGAAGACCCAGGAGAAGGTGACGGGCGCGCTCTACCAGCTGACCACGTCGTCCTGGATCGGAAAGGCGGCTGGCGGCGACCTGGTCGTCGTCTACTCCGAAGACAAGACCCTGGACGGCAAGCCGGTCGCAGGCAATCTGGATCAGGCGTCTTTGACGGTCGGCCTGACGCCGTCGGCTTCGTGACAAGTCCGATACGCGGAGCGTTTTCGGCGCGCCTGCGGCGCTTCGATCCCCGGACGCAACGAGGCCAGCAAGCCAGTCGACTTCAGGCGCGGCGCGCTTGGCGCATGGGCGTCATGATCGCCGTGGCCGTGGTGGGCGGCCTGGTCGCGGCCCTGTTCGCCAAGCTATGCGACATGGCCATGGCGGAACACGTGAGGATGTACGCTCGCGCCCCCCTGCTCACCCTGCTGTTGTTGCCTGTCGGCTTTGGCCTTGTGACTTGGATCACCCGTAGGGTGGCGCCCGAAGCGGCGGGCAGCGGCATTCCCCAAGTCATAGCGGCGGCCGAACATCGCTGGAGCGGACGATGGGGCGGCCAACGGGTCACTGTGCGCACCGGTCTTTGGAAAATCGTCCTGTCAGCGGCGCTCTTGCTTTGCGGCGGCTCCATCGGCCGCGAAGGACCCACGGTGCAGGTCGTCGCCGGTCTCATGCGGTCCTTAAGCCGCGGCCTCACGGGCGGTCCCGGGCGCCGGGCGGTGATCATCGCCGGGGGCGCTGCCGGGGTCTCGGCGGCGTTCAATACGCCCATCGCCGGGGTCGTGTTCGCCGTGGAAGAGCTGGCGCGCGGATTTGAGCGCCGCACCAACAACTTCGTCATTCTGGTGGTCGTGGTAGCTGGCTTCACCTCCTATGCGCTCCAGGGCGACTATGCCTATTTCGGAGTCCTGCAAGGCGATCCGGCCTTGGCCGGCGCCTGGCTTTCAGCCCCCCTGATCGGCGTCAGTGGCGGCCTGCTCGGTGGCCTGTTCTCACGGGGATTGGCGCTGGTCATCGGCCCGGTCGACAATCCCGTCGCCCGCTGGCGCGCGGCCCGTCCGATCGTGTTCGCCGTCCTGTGCGGCGTAGTTGCAGCGGCCGTAGCGCTCGCTTCGGGCGGCCTCACCTTCGGCGCCGGCTATGCGGAGGCCAAAAACCTGCTGAGCCACGATCAGGGCGGCGGTATGGGATTCGCCGTCGCCAAGCTCGTGGCGAGTCTCGCCGCCGCCTGTTCCGGCGTTCCTGGCGGGATCTTCGCGCCCTCGCTTGCCACCGGCGCGGGCCTGGGCGCCGCCTTCGCCCACCTCGGTCTCGTGCACAGCGGCCGCAACGCCGTGGTGCTCGGCATGGCCGGCTATCTGTCCGGCGTGGTTCAGGCGCCGCTGACCAGCGCCGTGATCTTGATGGAGATGACCCGAGAGCCGAGCCTGGTTGGGCCCTTGATGCTGACCGCGCTGGTCGCCCGATGGACCGCCGGCCTGCTCATGCCCGAACCCTTGTATCATGTGCTGTCGCGCAGCTGGCTGCCGCCCGTCCCTGGCGGCGCACCGGCCGCAATCGAGCCCTCGGAGCCTCAGGAAGGGCTCGTCAACGTCAATCCCACGGCATGGCCAAGCTGATGGCGATGGCCGCAATCAGCACAAGCAGGATGCCTGCCAGGAAAGCGCCGTCCCCTGCCCTCTGTTGCAGACCGAAGCGATGATGGGACGAAAGGCGATACATTGGATTCCTCCTTGGATGAGCGTCGCCACGGGGCTCGTTTAGTGAGCGTTCGTCGCCCATCAAACCTGCGCGAGCAGATACATAAAGTCCTGCATACTATATCACAGTGTGATGGAAATCGGCGATAAAAGGTCCTTCCCCGTTCAGAAGGTCAATAGAGAGCCGTCGGGAGGACGCCCACCCTACCCGCCGTTTTCCATGACTTCTGGAGATGACGCGGGGCGCTAGTGCAGCAGCAGGCGCGCGCCGAGCGCCAGCGCCAGGGCGGGCGGCGCGACGACGGCGCCGGTCCTGAGAAAACGCCAGAACCCGACGTCGCCGCCCTCGCGCCGAATCGCCGTCAGCCACAGGATGGTGGCCAGGGAGCCGGTCACCGACAGGTTGGGGCCGAGGTCCACGCCGATCAGCAGTCCGTCCACCACCCCGGCCGGCGGATGGGCGCGGGCGGCGGCGGCGCTGGCGATCATGCCGGCGGGCAGGTTGTTCATCAGGTTGCAGGCCAGCGCCAGCAGGGCTCCCGCGCCGACCGAGGCAAGGCCGGCGGACGCCCGCGACGCCCGCTCCAGCTCGGCGGCCAGGACCGCGACGACCCCGGTCCGGTCCAGCGCCTGCACCAGGACGAACAGGCCGGCCACCAGGGGCAGCACGCTCCAGGACACGTCCCTCAGCACGGGAACCGGCGTCGCCCGCTCACGCAGCAGGACGGCCGCCACCGTCAGGACGCCCATGACGGCGGTGGGCAGGCCCAGGGGCAGGTTGAAGGCGGAGGCGGCCAGCAGGACCAGGGCGGTGACGCCCAGTCCCGCCAGCGCCGTCACCGCGCCCGCGCCCAGCGCCGGCTGGGGCACGTCGCGCTCGCAGAGCCCATCCAGCCGCGAGCGCTCGGCCCAGCGCAGAGCAAGGTAGGTGGCGACCACCGCGACCAGGGACGGCAGGGCGAAGCTGGCCAGCCAGGCCCCGAGCGGCGGCGTGCGCCCGCCGTAGAGCACCAGGTTGGCGGGATTGGAGATCGGCAGGACGAAGCTGGCCGCGTTGGCCACCAGGGCGCAGGCGACCAGGTGCGGCAGCGGGTCCGTGCGGGCCTTGCGCGCGGCGGCGTAGACCGCCGGCGTCAGCACCACGGCGGTGGCGTCGTTGGACAGGAAGACGGTGACCGCCACCCCCACCGCATAGACCAGCAGCAGCAGCCGGCGGGGCGAGCCGCCGGAGCGGTTCACGGCGAAGGCGGCCGCGACGTCGAACAGGCCTTCGCGCCGGGCGATCTCGGCCAGCAGCATCATCCCGATCAGGAACAGATAGACGTCCTGCCCGTGCAGGATGGCGCCCAGCGCCTCGCGCGCGGGCACCAGCCCCAGCGCCACCAGCAGGCCGGCGCCCGCCACCGCCCACACCGCCTCGGCGATGCGCCACGGCCGCACGATCACGCCCGCCGTCGCCAGGGCCGCGATCGCCCAGGTCAGGTATAGCGCCGTCGGGGGCGTCATGGGGCGGTCGGACGGATCGGCATGCCGGCGCCAGCCCTGGGCCGCGACGGGGCGAAGGTCAAGACGGCGCCTGGCGCACGATTGTGCACAAGGCGACTGGACGAAATGCCCGCCGGCGGCGAAGCTCGCTGATCGAGAACGGAGGGCGCCATGCTCAGACAACCGGCCGGTATCGCCGCCATCGCCTTGACCTGCGCCCTGCTGGCCGTCCCGGCGCGGTCCGCCGACGCTCCACCGCCGGCCGCCGTCCCCGACTACCACCCCAGCCTCGCCGACCTGATGACCATGGGCGTGCAGTCGCGGCACATCAAGCTGGGGCTCGCCGGCAAAGAGCGCAACTGGGCCTACCTCACCTACGAATCGAGCGAACTGCGCAACGCCTTCACCCGCGTCGCCCGCACCATTCCGGTCTATCGCCAGATCAAGCTGGCCGACATGTTCGCCGCCGGGGTCATACCCACGCTCGACGAGCTCGACGCCGCCATCAAGGCGAAGGACCCCGCCAAGTTCGACGCCGCCTACGGCAAGCTCACCGAAAGTTGCGACACCTGCCACGTTGCGCTGGAGCACGCCTATGTGGTGATCCGCGCGCCCCAGGCGTCGTCCTATCCCGACCAGGATTTCAAGGCTTCCAAATGACCACCGGCCACCCGGCGCCATCATCCCTGCGGCCCGATGCCGGCCGCTACGGTCCGGGCGCGATCGCCCTGCACTGGTCCATGGCTGCGCTGATCGTGGCGGTGAGCGTCCTCGGGCTGCTGCACGATTCCTGGCCGCGGAGCACCCAGGCCTTCTGGATCAACATCCATGCGATGGTCGGGCTGCTGGTGCTGGCGCTGGTGGTCGGCCGCATCTGGTGGCGCAGAATGAACACCCCGCCGGCCCTGCCTGCGGCCGTGGGCGAGTTCGCGCGCCGGCTGTCCCATCCGGCGCACATGCTGCTCTACGCCCTGATGATCGCCATTCCGGTGATCGGCATCGTCACCTTCATCTGGCACGGCCGGGTGTTCGACTTCGGCCTGTTCA
>JAQGII010000253.1 GCA_028291305.1 Caulobacteraceae bacterium | reverse complement strand
GACGCCCAGGGGGCCTATCACCGCGATCCCGCGTGGCAGAACCCCAAGGCCTTCTCCGCCCATGAGTATTTCATGACCAACCCGAGCCTGTCGGGCCGGGGGCAGAAGGTCCGCGACCTGCCGCGGGCGTTCGATCATGTGGGCGCACGCCGTTAACAGTCCCCGCGACGCCGCTGTCCTCGACGTAGGCTCCAACTCGGTCCGCCTGGTCGTCTACCGGCTGGAAGGCCGGGCGATCTGGAGCCTGTTCAACGAGAAGGTGCAGGCGGGACTGGGCCGCGGGGTCGAGCAGACCGGCCTGCTCGACCCCGACGGGGTCGACGCGGCCCTCAAGGCCCTGCGCCGGTTCCGCGCCCTGCTCGACGCGGTGCAACCCCAGGCCATCTACACCGCCGCCACCGCCGCCGTGCGCGAAGCCGCAGACGGGCGCAACTTCGTGGACCGGGTGCGCGCCGAGACCGGCCTGGAGCTGCGGGTGCTGGAGGGCGAGCAGGAGGCCCGCTTCGCCGCCCTGGGCGTGCTGGCCGGGGCGCCGGACGCCGACGGCGTGGTGGGCGACCTGGGCGGCTTCAGCCTGGAGCTGGTTCGGTTGAACCAGGGGCGGCCGGGGGTGGGCATCACCCTGCCGCTGGGGCCTTTCGCCCTGGGGCTCGGACGGCCATTCGACGCCGCCGCCGTGCGCAGGGCGGTGTCGCGCAAGCTGGACAGCGCCTTCGCCTTCCGCGCGCCCTGCTTCTACGCCGTCGGCGGCGCCTGGCGCACCCTCGCCCTGGTGCACATGCGCCTGGCCGACTATCCGCTGGAAATCCTTCATCAATACGAGCTGAGCGCGGCCGAGGCGCTGGACACCGCCCGGTTCATCGCCCGCCAGTCCAAGGGTTCGCTCGAGCGGATCGAGGGTGTCTCCAAGAAGCGGGTGGAGGCCCTGCCCTATGCGGCGGTGCTGATGGAGTGCCTGGTCGAGCGGCTGGAGCTGGAGCGGGTGTCGATCTCGGCCTACGGCCTGCGCGAAGGCCTGCTCTACGACGCCATGCCGGCCGAGCTGAAGGCGCTCGACCCGCTGATCGAAGGCTGCGCCGCGCTCGGCGCGCGCCAGGCGATCGCCGAGGACCTCGGCCACGCGCTCGAGGACTGGCTGGCGCCGACGCTGGGCGCCCTGCCCCCGGTGTTCTCGGCGGGGCGCGATCCGGTGCTGCTGGCCGCCGCCTGCCGGCTGGCCGACCTTGGCTCGCGCCTGCACCCCGACCACCGCGCCCACCTGGTGTTTGAACAGGTGCTGCGCGCGCCCATCGCCGGCTTGAACCACGCCGAGCGCGCCTTCATGGCCGCCGCCCTGTTCGCCCGCCACACCGCGTCCCAGGCCATCCCCGAGCCACGCGTCATCTCGCGGGTGCTGAGCCCCGAGCGGCTGCTGCGGGCCCGGGCGGTGGGCGCGGCCATGCGCCTGGGCTGCGACCTGTCCGGCCGCAGCGCCGCCCTGCTGGCGCGGTCCTCGATCCGGCTGCAGGGCGCCAAGCTGGTGCTCAGCGCCGAGCCGGACGCGGTGGATCTATTGTTGGGCGAGCAGACCGCGCGCAGGGGCGCAACGCTGGCCGCGATCCTGGAGCGCGAACTGAAGATCGAGGGGTGACCGTCATCCCCGACCAGATCGTGCGTCCCCCTGCGGCCGCCGGCAGGATGACGAACCGGTTCAGGCCGGCTTGGGCGCGCGCCTGACTTCCACGGCGCGCACGCGGCCGCCGTCGAGGACCAGGGCGATCTCGCCGCGCTTGAGCTTGAGGGCGTCCTCGCCGAAGGCTTCGCGGCGCCAGCCCTGCAGGGCCGCGGTCTCGGCCTCGTCGTCGCCGGCGATCTTTTCCAGGTCGGACACGGTGGCGATCAGCTTGGAGGCGACGCCGGCGTCTTCCGCCCGCGCCTTGAGCAGCACCTTGAGCAGCTCCACCACCGCGCCGTTGGCGGGCATGGCCGAGGCCTTGGGCTTGTCCAGCACCGGGGCGTAGCCCTCCGGATCGACCAGGGCCTCCTTGATCGCGGCCAGCAACTCGGGCCCGAAGCGCGAGCCGGAGAAGCCCTTGGGCACCGAGCGCAGGCGGTTCAGGCCGTCGGCGTCCAGCGGCAGCTGGGTGGCGACCTCTTCGATCGCCTCGTCCTTGAGGATGCGGCCGCGCGGCTGGTCGCGGGTCTGTGCGGTGCGTTCGCGCCAGGCGGCCACGGCCTTGAACACCGCCAGGTATTTGGCCGAGTTGCGACGCGGCTTCAGCCGCCGCCAGGCGTTCTCGGGCTCGACGTCGTAATTGGCCGGATCGCCCAGGGCCGCCATCTCGCTGGCCACCCAGGTCAGCCGGCCTTCGGCTTCCAGCCGGTCGCGCAGCATGGGGTAGAGCTTGGCCAGGTAGGTGACGTCGGCCAGGGCGTAGGTCAGCTGATTCTCGCTGAGCGGACGGCGGGCCCAGTCGGTGAAGCGGCTGGACTTGTCGAGGTCCACCTTCAGCATCTGGCGCACCAGGGCGTCATAGGCGACCTGTTCGCCGAAACCGGCGGCCATGGCGGCGATCTGGCTGTCGAACAGGGGCTTGGGCATGGCCCCCAGGTTGACGAAGATCTCCAGGTCCTGTCGGGCCGCATGGAAGACCTTCATGATCTTGGGATTGGACAGCACCGCCAGGAAGGGCGACAGGTCCAGCCCCTCGGCCAGGGGGTCGATCACGGCCTCCACATCGGGCCCCGCCGCCTGGATCAGGCACAGCTTGGGCCAATAGGTGGTCTCGCGCATGAACTCGGTATCGACAGCCACGAAGGGCTGGGTGTTCAAACGCTCGCAAAAAGCCGCTAGGTCGGCGGTGGTGGTAATCGGAGTCATCGGCTAGCTATAGCCCGGCATCGCGCCGGGTATGCAAGAGCTTATCGGTGGACGCGGCGCCGGAAGTGCACGGAGTTCTCATGACGCAGCGGCCCACAGGCCCCACACCCAATGGCCTGACCTACGCCCAGGCGGGCGTGGACATCGACGCGGGCGAGGCCCTGGTCGAGGCGATCAAGCCGTTGGCCAAGGCCACCCGGCGGCCGGGGGCCGACGCGGCGCTGGGCGGATTCGGGGCCCTGTTCGACCTGAAGGCGGCCGGCTTCACCGATCCCCTGCTCGTCACCACCACCGACGGCGTGGGCACCAAGCTCAAGGTCGCCATCGAATCGGGGCGTCACGACACCGTCGGCATCGACCTGGTGGCGATGTGCGTCAACGACCTGCTGGCCCAGGGCGCCGAGCCCCTGTTGTTCCTGGACTACTACGCCACCGGCAAGCTGGACGTGGAAACGGCCAGGCGCGTCGTCTCCGGCATCGCCGAGGGCTGCCGCCAGGCGGGCGCGGCCCTGGTGGGCGGCGAAACCGCCGAGATGCCGGGGATGTATGGCGAGGGCGATTACGACCTGGCCGGGTTCTCCGTGGGCGCCGTCGAGCGCGGCGCGGTGCTGCCGCGGCTGGAGGACCAGCGCGTGGGCGACCTGCTGATCGGCCTCGGCTCCTCGGGGCCCCACTCCAACGGCTATTCCCTGATCCGCCGCATCGTAGAACGCTCGGGCCTGCGCTGGGAGGCCGAGGCACCGTTCGAGCACGGCAAGAGCCTGGCCGAGGCGTTGATGGCCCCGACCCGCATCTATGTGAAGAGCGTGCTGCCGCTGCTGAAGGCCGGATTGGTCAAGGGCGGCGCCCACATCACCGGCGGCGGCCTGATCGAGAATCCGCCGCGCTGCATTGCCGATGGCCTGGCGGCGGAGTTCGACTGGGACGCCTGGGACCTGCCGCCGGTGTTCGCCTGGCTGCAGCAGATGGGCGGCGTTGCCGACCATGAGCTGCGCCGCACCTTCAACTGCGGCGTCGGCTTCATGCTGATCGTGGCGCCCGAGGACGCCGAACCGGTGCTGGCGGCCCTGCTGAACGCCGGCGAGACGGCCTTCATCTGCGGCCAGCTCGCCAAGGGATGAGCGCGGCCAAGGCCAGGGTCGGGATCCTCATCTCCGGACGCGGCTCCAACATGCAGGCGCTGGTCGAGGCGGCGCAAGCGGCGGACTATCCGGCCCGCATCGCGGTCGTGGCGTCCAATCGGCCCGACGCCCCGGGCCTGCAGACCGCGGCCGCCCTGGGGGTGCGCGCCGTCGCCGTCGACCACCGTCCCTTCGGCGACGACCGCGAGGCGCACGAGCAGGCGCTGGACGCGGCGCTGCGCGAGGCCGGCGCCGAGGTGATCGCCATGGCCGGCTACATGCGCGTGCTGACCCCGTGGTTCGTCAACGCCTGGGCCGGGCGGATGATCAACATCCACCCCAGCCTGCTGCCCGCCTATCCGGGCCTGCGCACCCACGAGCGCGCCCTGGAGGCCGGCGACGCCGAGGCGGGCTGCACGGTGCATGAGGTGACGCTGGGCGTGGACCAGGGGCCGGTGCTGGGCCAGGCGCGCGTGCCGGTGCTGCCGGGCGACGACGCCGGGAGCCTGGCCGCCAGGGTGCTGGAGGCCGAGCACGCGCTCTATCCGCAGGTGCTGGCCGAATTCTGCCGGGCGCTGCGGCAATAAAAAACCCCTCCCCCGCGAGGAGGAGAGGTTTGAACCCTTCTCCCCGCCGGGGAGAGGGATTTGGCGGCCTCAGCCGACGATCTCTTCCGGCTTGAAGAACTGCACGATCTCGATGGCGGCGTTGTCGGCGCTGTCGGAGCCGTGGACGGAGTTCTCGCCGACCGATTCCGCATAGAGCTTGCGGATGGTGCCGTCAGCGGCGTTGGCGGGGTTGGTGGCGCCCATCACGTCGCGGTAGCGGGCCACGGCGTTGTCGCCTTCCAGGACCTGCACCACCACCGGGGCGGAGATCATGAAATCGACCAGTTCGCCGAAGAACGGGCGTTCCTTGTGGATCTCGTAGAATTTTTCCGCCTGGGCGCGGGTCATCTGGATGCGGCGCTGGGCGACGATGCGCAGGCCGGCGTCCTCGATGACGGCGTTGACCTTGCCGGTCAGATTCCGGCGGGTCGCGTCGGGCTTGATGATGGAGAAGGTGCGTTCGGCCATGGGGAGGTCTGCTTCTAAATCTTACGGGAGAGGCGCCGGCTTATAGCCGCATGCCCGTTCAACGCCAAGGTAAGGCGTCAGAATTCCTAAAAGCTCCTTCCAGGCCGCCGCCGGGCTTGCCCGCGGCATGGGTTTTAGGCCAAGGGCTGGCGCATGTTGTTGATCAAGGAACTGACATTCGACGGCTGGGGCCGCCGCTTCCTCGAGGAAGCCAGCGTCACCGTGCCCACCGGAGCCAAGGTCGGGCTGGTCGGGCGCAACGGCACGGGCAAGTCGACCCTGTTCAAGATCATCCTCGGCCAGCTGCACACCACCAGCGGGGAGATCGTCATCCCCAAGGGCTACCGCATCGCCACGGTGGACCAGGAAGCCGCCGCCTCGCCGATCAACCTGCTCGACACGGTGCTGGCCGCCGACTGGGAGCGCGACGCCCTGCTCAGGGAGCTGGAGACCGCCGCGCCGGAGCGCGTCGGCGACATCCACGGCCGCCTGATCGAGATCGGCGCCGACCGGGCCCCGTCGCGCGCGGCGGAGATCCTCAGCGGCCTGGGCTTCTCCAACGCCGACCTGGCCCGGCCGATGGCCGAGTTCTCCGGCGGCTGGCGGATGCGGGTGGCGCTGGCCTCGGCCCTGTTCGCCGAGCCCGACCTGCTGCTGCTGGACGAGCCGACCAACTACCTCGACCTGGAGGGCGCGCTTTGGCTCGAGGCGCGGCTGAAGCGCTATCCGCGCACCGCCATCGTCATCAGCCACGACCGCGAGCTGCTCAACAACTCGGTCGAGTACATCCTGCACCTGAGCAACGGCAAGCTGGACATCTACACCGGCGGCTACGACGACTTCGAGCGCATGCGGGCCGAAAAGATGCGGCTCAACGCCTCGGCGCGGGTCAAGCAGGAAGCCGAGCGCGCCCACCTGCAGGCCTTCGTCGACCGGTTCCGCGCCAAGGCCTCCAAGGCCGCCCAGGCCCAGTCGCGCATGAAGCGGCTGGCCAAGCTTCCGCCGATCGCGGCCATGTCCGACGACCACGTCCAGGGCTTCTCCCTGCCCTCGCCCGAACGCCCCCTGGCCCCGCCCCTGATCCGGCTGGACGGGGTCAACGCCGGCTACGACGGCAAGCCGATCCTGAAGAACCTGACCCTGCGGCTGGATATCGACGACCGCATCGGCCTGCTCGGGGTCAACGGCGCGGGCAAGTCGACCTTCGCCAAGCTGATCGCCGGCGCCCTGCCCAAGCTGTCGGGGACCATGCACCGCGACAGCCGCCTCAAGGTCGGCTGGTTCCACCAGCACCAGATCGAGGCGCTGGAGCCGATGGACACGCCGCTGGACCTGATCCGCTCGATCCTGCCCGAGGCCAGCGAGGCCAGCCGCCGCGCGCGCCTGGCCCAGTTCGGCCTGGGCAACACCAAGGCGGAAACCCAGCACAAGGACCTGTCCGGCGGCGAGCGCGCGCGCCTGCTGCTCAACCTGGTGGCGATGCAGGCCCCGCACCTGCTGATCCTCGACGAGCCCACCAACCACCTGGACATCGACAGCCGCCGCATGCTGCTGAGCGCGCTGAACGACTACGAAGGCGCCGTGGTCCTGATCACCCACGACCGCTCGCTGATGGAGATGGTGGCCGACCGGCTGTGGCTGGCGGCGGACGGCGGCATCAACCCGTTCGACGGCGACATGGACGAATACGCCAAGTTCGTCCTCAACCGCGCCCGCCAGCAGGCCCGCGGCGACAAGGCCGAGGCGGCGCCGGCCAAGAATGACAAGAAGGCCGCCGCGGCGGCCCGCGCCCAGCTGGCGCCGCTGAAAAAGGAGCTGGATGCGGCGGAGGCCAAGGTCGCCCGCTTCACCAGGATCCTGGCCGAGATCGACCTGGCCCTGGCCGATCCGAAGCTGTTCAAGCGGCCCAACGAGATGGCCCAGCTGGGCCGCGACCGCACCCGCGCCCAGGACAACCTCGGCAAGGCCGAAGTCGAATGGCTGGAGGCGGCGGAGAAGTACGAGACGGCCAAGGCTGCCAGCTGACGTAGGGCGCCCGGCCACAGAAAAACCGCGCTATAACGCGAACGGGTGAGCCAAGCACAACCCTTGAGTCACAACCCTCGAGTATAGTGCGATCAGGGACCTGTCAGATGAGTGCGCCTTCGATGACCAGCCCCACCGAAGACCTATCAACGTTCTTTGACGTCTCGATCGACATGCTGTGCATCCGCGACATGCATGGCCGATTCTTGAAAGTAAGCCGCTCCTGGGAAACCGTCCTCGGCTACACGGTCGAGGAACTGCAGGGGGCGCCGCTGCTGCCCCTCATCCACCCCGACGACGTGGCCGCCACCCGCGGACAGATGGCGCGCATCAACCTCGAGGAGGAGATCGTCGGTTTCATCAACCGCTACCGCCATCGCGACGGACGCTATCGCTATCTGGAATGGCGCGCCCGGCGGGCCGGCGACCGGGTGTTCGCCGTCGCGCGGGACGTCACGGACAGGCTGGCGATCGAGGCGCAGATGCAGGCCGCCAAGCAGGCGGCCGAGGCCGCGAACCAGACCAAGACCGACTTCCTGGCCAACATGAGCCACGAGATCCGCACCCCGCTCAATGGCGTGATGGGGGTGGTCTCGGCCCTGGCGCGGACGCCGCTCACCCCCGAGCAGCGCGAAATGGTCGATCTGATCGAGACCGCCGGGGTCACGCTCGAGCGTCTGGTGTCCGACATCCTCGACGTCTCCAAGATCGAGGCCGGTTTGCTGAAGATCGAGACCCGCGCGTTCGATCTGCGGGAGGACATCCAGGCCCTGGCGGCGACGTTCCAGATCCACGCCGTGGCCAAGGGCCTGTCGTTCCACGCGACCTATGGCGAAGGGCTGCGGGGCCCGTTCGTCGGGGACAGCACCCGGATCATGCAGGTGCTGGCCAATCTGTTGTCGAACGCGGTGAAATTCACCAGCCAGGGCCATATCCACGTCAGGATCGACGTGACCGACCCGCAGGAGTCCGGCCAACCGTCGCAGGTAAGCCTTGAAGTCGAGGATAGCGGAGTGGGCTTCGACTCCGCGGTGGCCGCCGATCTCTTTTCCCGGTTCAGCCAGGCGGACACCTCGATCACGCGCCGCTTCGGGGGCACGGGGCTGGGCCTGTCGATCTGCAAATCCATCGTCGAGATGATGGGCGGCGAGATCACCGTGCGATCCGAAGCCGGTTCGGGCAGCCTGTTCCGGGCCGTGATCCCCATGCCGCGCGGCGCCTCGACCCCCGAGGCCGAGCGCCCGGCGAGCGCGCCCGCCGGCGTCAACCGCGCCTTCGGCCTGCGCGTGCTGCTGGCCGAAGACCATCCGGTCAATCAGCGCGTTGTCCAACTGATCCTGGCGCCGCTGGGGGCGCGGATCACCACCGTGCCGAACGGGGCCGAGGCGACGGAGGCCTTCAAGGCCGAGCCGTTCGACCTCGTGCTGATGGACATGCAGATGCCCGTCATGGACGGTCTGGCGGCGACGCAGGCGCTGCGCCGGCATGAGGCTTCCCTGCCGGCCCGGCCGCGCACGCCCATCGTCATGCTCAGCGCCAACGCCATGCCGCACCATCTGCGGGACGCCATGACCGCCGGCGCCGACCTGTATCTGGCCAAGCCCCTGACGGCCGCCGCCCTGGTCAAGGCCGTCAACGATATCCTCGGCGCAGCCGCCGACGCTGCGCTCGTGAACCCGGCGCCGCCCGAGGGTCAAAGCGAGGCGGACGGGACGGACGGCTGACGGCCTGGGAGTGGATCGGGGCTGCGGCGCGTATCATGATGCGAGACGCATCGCGAAAGGATCAGAACATGAGCGACCCATCGGGCGCGAGACGGGCCCCGACGGGCTATCTGGCGGCCCTGGCCGTAAGCGGTCTGGTGCTGACGCTGGCGGCCCACGGACGGGCGCAGACGGCCACGGCGTCGAAACCGGCGACCAGGGCGCCCGCCCCCGCCACGATCACCGACTGCTCCACCTGTCCCGACATGGTGGTCCTCCCGGCGGGCGAATTCATGATGGGCTCGCCGCCGACGGAGAAGTTCCGCGGCGCCGAGGCGCCGCATCGGGTGACGATTCCCGCCTTCGCGGTCAGCAAGTTCGAGATCACCTTCGCCCAGTGGGACGCCTGCGTGGCGGGCGGCGGCTGCAACGGCCAGCGGCCCGACGACCACCGATGGGGCCGCGGCCGCCAGCCGGTGACCGAGGTCAACTGGCACGACGCCAAGGCCTATGCGGACTGGCTGAGCCGCAAGACCGGAAAGCATTATCGCCTGCTGTCCGAGGCGGAATGGGAATACGCCGCGCGCGGCGGGGCGACGACCGCCTTCGCCTTCGGGGAAACCCTCTCGGCCCGGCAGGCCAATTTCGACGCCAGCTCCAAGACCCAGCTGAACCCCCTGGGCGCCAAGCGGGGCAAGGCACTGCCGGTCGGCAGCTTCGCGCCCAACGCCTTTGGCCTGCACGACATGCACGGCAACCTGTGGGAGTGGGTCGAGGACTGCTGGAACGACGAATACGGGCCCAACACGCCCGACGACGGCAAGCCGGCCGTGACGGGGGACTGCGTCGCCCGCGTCCTGCGCGGCGGCTCCTGGGAAGACTACGCCGGCGACATCCGGGCGGCCGCGCGGGTGGCCAGCGAAGCCGGCGACCATTCCTGGTCCGACGGCCTGCGCATCGCCCGCGACCTTTGAGGCCCGGCGCCCATGGCGCGCTGGCCCTTCGCGCCGGCAACCTCTAAGGCGGTGGGCGCAGGCAGGGGATGACAACGGCATGGACGCGGGCGACGGCGACGACTTCGTCTACGACGAGGCGACGGGCGAGTGGATCAGCGCGGGCGAAGCGGCCGCGAGCGCCGCGCCGATCGCCGTCGAGGTGCGCGACTCCGTGGGCAGCCTGCTGGCCGACGGCGACGGCGTGACGCTGATCAAGGACCTGAAGGTGAAGGGCGCCAACCAGGTGCTCAAACGGGGCACGGTCATCCGCTCGATCCGGCTGACCGGCGACGCGCAGGAGATCGACTGCCGCCACGACGCGATCAAGGGCCTGGTGCTGCGTGCGGAGTTCGTGAAAAAGCTGTAGCGGCCGGCGGAGCGGCCTCGACGGCCGTCCGCGCTCCGCCCAGAGCCTTTCCGGTTCAAATGAAATCATTTGAACCGGATAAAAAGGCTCTAAATCATAGCGTTAGAGCACGTCGGGCGGCGAAACCGGTATCCACTTTCGCCTGACGTGCTCTAGGCCTGCTTCTCCCAGCGCCCTTCCGGGCTCTGCTTCCAGTAGGACAAGGCCGCGCCGCCGCCCTTCAGCGCCGACCATTGCTGCCGGGCCAGCTTGAGCTGGCCGTCGTCCTTGCCGTCGAACAGCACCAGGCAGCGGACGTAGCCGCCCA
>JAQGII010000238.1 GCA_028291305.1 Caulobacteraceae bacterium | reverse complement strand
CAGCTGGGCGGCCTGCACCGCTTCCTGGAAGTTCAGCAGGCACAGGTAGTTTTCCCGCCCCTTGCGCACCACGGCCTTGCGGGCGCGGGTCACCGGGTCGGGATAGACCGCATGGCTCTCGCGCTCGATCTGGCGCTGCAGGGCGCGGGTGTAGGTCGACACCCACACCGCCGGACCGTTGGCCTCGGCCCACAGGCTGGCGGGAGCCAGATAGGCCATCGTCTTGCCGACGCCGGTGCCGGCCTCGGCCAGCATCATGCGCGGCTCGCCCTCGCGCTCGCGCGGCTGGAAGGCATAGGCGGCCTCGCCGGCGAACTGCGCCTGGGTCGGACGCGCCTCGTCCAGGCCGGCGCGGCCGAGCAGCTCGGCCAGCCGCGCCCTGGCCGCCTCGGGCTCGATGGACCGGGTGCCGGATTCCCCCGGCGGGGCCTGGTCCTCCCACTCGGGGATGCGGCTCCAGACCTCCAGGCCGGACCCGCGCCAGCCTTCGCGCACCGGCCTGGACCGCAGCGCCATGACGAGCGCGGGCGACCAGGACCAGCCAGCCCGGCCCATGGTCTCGGTCAGGGCCAGCGCCTCCTCCCGCGTCGGCCAGGGATGCTCGGCCGCCTCGGCCAGCAGCTGGCGGCAGGCGACCTGCAGGGTGGAGGCCTGTTCGGCCGCGCTTTTCGGTTCGGGCAGGCCCAGCGCCTGGGCCAGGCCGACGGCGGAGGGGGCGCAGAAGCGGGCCGGGCGGACGAAGGCGTAGAGCTCCAGCGCGTCGAACAGGTCGCGCGAGCGCGGCGGCACGGACAGGCCCAGGCGCCGTGCGGTCAGGCCCGCGTGGGCCACCAGGGCGGCGGACTGCTCCAGCAGGTCGCGGGCCTCGGGCGCGCGCACCGGGCGCGATCCGGCGCCATCGGCGATGGCGCACTTGGGGCCGGGCAGGACCACCAGGGCGGGCGCGAGATCGAGGGCGGGGGTAAGCGCGTTCACCTGCGTTAGTTAGCCGCTTCGCCCGTGAAACGGAACAGGAACATGCTATATCCCGTCGCCATGGTGTCGAGGTGAGGATGCTGGCCCCGTCGGCCGCACAATCGGATGAGGTCCTGCCGCCGCGCTTCGCCGCGTGGTTTGACGGTCGTGGCTGGGCGCCGCGCCGCCACCAGCTGGCGATGGTGCGCAAGGCGCGCGAGGGCAGCAGCGCCCTGCTGATCGCGCCGACCGGCGGCGGCAAGACCCTGGCTGGCTTCCTGCCCAGCCTGATCGAGCTGGCCGAGCGCCCCCGGCGCAACGACCCGGCCCCGGCGGGCGTGCACACCCTCTACATCTCGCCGCTGAAGGCGCTGGCGGTGGACGTGGCGCGCAACCTGACCCAGCCGATCGCCGAGATGAAGCTGCCGATCACGGTGGAGTCGCGCACCGGCGACACCGGCGTGGCCAAGCGCCAGCGGCAGAAGATCAAACCCCCCGACATCCTGCTGACCACCCCCGAGCAGCTGGCGCTGTTCTGCGCCTGGGAAGGCTCGGGCCTCTATTTCGAGAACCTCAAGACCGTCGTCATCGACGAGATCCACGCCATCCATGCCTCCAAGCGCGGCGACCTGTTGTCGCTCGGCCTGGCGCGCCTGCAGCAGTTCGCGCCCAGCGTGCGGCGGGTGGGCCTGTCGGCCACGGTCGACGATCCGGACATGATCCGCCAGTGGCTGGGCGGCGGCCTCCCGGTCGATCTGGTCCGGGGCGATCCGGGCGCGCCGCCGGTGGTCGACGTGCTGCTGTCGAACGGCCAGGTGCCCTGGGCCGGCCATACCGCCCAGCACGCCATGAAGGAGGTCTACGACGTCATCCGCACGTCCAAGACCGCCCTGGTGTTCGTCAACACCCGCTGGCAGGCCGAGTTCGCCTTCCAGGAGCTGTGGAAGCTGAACGACGACGACCTGCCCATCGCCCTGCACCACGGCTCGCTGTCGGCCGAGCAGCGGCGCAAGGTCGAGGCGGCGATGGCCCGCGGCGCGCTGCGGGCGGTGGTCTGCACCTCGACCCTGGATCTGGGCATCGACTGGGGCGCGGTCGACCTGGTGATCCAGCTGGCGGCGCCCAAGGGCTCGGCCCGGCTGGTGCAGCGGATCGGGCGGGCCAACCACACCTTGGACGAGCCGTCGCGGGCCCTGCTGGTGCCGGCCAGCCGGTTCGAGATGCTGGAGTGCCAGGCGGCCCGCGAAGCGGTGGCCGAGAACGCGCTCGACGGCGACGCCCTGCGCCAGGGCGCGCTCGACGTGTTGGCCCAGCACCTGATGGGCCTGGCCTGCGGCGAGCCGTTCGACGCGGACGCCGTCTACGACGAGGTGCGCGGGGCCGCGCCCTACGCCGCCCTGACCCGCGCCGACTTCGACCAGGTGCTCGATTTCGTCTCCACCGGCGGCTATGCGCTGAAGAGCTACGACCGCTTCCGCCGCATCGTGCAGGGGCCGGACGGGCGGTGGCGCGTGCGCAACGCCCAGACCGCGCTGCGCCACCGGCTGAACGTCGGGGCCATCGTCGGGCCGGCGGTGCTGAACATCCGGCTGCTGGCCGGGCGGCGGCGGGCCGGGCGCAAGATCGGCGAGGCCGAGGAGGGCTACCTCGAGCAGCTGCAGATCGGCAACACCTTCATCTTCGGCGGCCAGATCTGGCGCTTCCACGGGGTGGAGGGCAACGACGCCCTGGTGACGGCGGCGCCCGGCGCCGATCCCAAGATGCCCAGCTGGGGCGGCTCCAAGTTCGCCCTGTCGACCTTCCTGGCCCGCCGGGTGCGCCGCATGATCGCCGAGGAGGACGGCTGGGGCCGTCTGCCGCAGGACGTGCAGGATTGGCTGCAGACGCAGAAGACGCGCTCGCTGATCCCGCCGATGGACGACATGCTGGTGGAGACCTTCCCCCGCCACAAACGCCATTTCCTGTTGGTCTATCCGTTCGAGGGCCGGCTCGCCCACACCACCCTGGCCATGCTGCTGACCCGGCGGCTGGAGCGCGCGGGCGTGGGGCCGATCGGCTTCGTGGCCAGCGACTACGCCCTGGCCATCTGGGCGGCGCGGCCGCTGGAGGGCCTTGATTTCGACGCCCTGTTCCAGGAGGACATGCTGGGCGACGACCTGGAATCCTGGCTCGAGGAGAGCTTCATGATGAAGCGCAGTTTCAAGAACTGCGCCCTCATCGCCGGGCTGATCGAAAGGCGTTTCCCCGGGCTCGAGAAATCCGGCCGCCAGGTGACCTTTTCGAGCGACCTTGTGTACGACGTGCTGCGCCGCCACCAACCCGACCACCTGCTGCTGCGCTGCGCGCGCGAGGACACCGCCACCGGCCTGCTGGACGTGGCGCGGCTGGGCGACCTGTTGACCCGCATCAAGGGCCGCATCCGCCCGGTGGCGCTGGACCACGTCACCCCCTTCGCCGTGCCGACCCTGCTGACCATCGGCCAGGAGCGCGTTCCCGGAGCGGCGCAGGACTGGGTGCTCGAGGAAGCCGAGGACGAGCTGATCGCCGAGGCGATGTCGTGACGGGTCGCGCGGCGCCTGCCCAGGAAGCGCCGTCGGCGCCGCCGACCGCGGGCGCGCTGCTGTTCAGCCGCTGCGAGACCGGCCGCCTGCATGTCGAGCTGGCCGGCGCCTGGGTCAGCCTGCTGCCGTCGGGCGCCCTGTGGATCGAGAGCGTGCGCACCCTCGTCTGCGCCGACCTGCACCTGGAGAAGGGCTCGGCCTACGCCGCCCGCGGCCAGCTGCTGCCGCCCTACGACACCCGCGAGACCCTGCGCCGGCTCATGCTGGATGCGCGCGCGGTCCGGCCCGAGCGGATCGTGTTCCTCGGCGACACCCTGCACGACGCGGGCGCCTCCGGCCGCATCGACGGGGAAGACGCCGCGGTCCTGGTCGAGATCGCGCGGGGCCGCACCCTGCTGTGGATCGTCGGCAACCACGATCCGGAGGGGCCGGGACATCTGCCCGGCGAGGTCGCCGAGACCCTGGTCGTCAAGACCCTGATCCTGCGCCACGAACCCCAGCCGGGCCATCAGCCGGGCGAAGTCGCCGGGCACCTGCATCCTTGTGCAAGAGTGGTGGGCGGCAGTCGCAGCGTGCGACGGCGATGTTTCGTCACGGATGGGCGGCGTCTGATCCTGCCCGCCTACGGCGCCTATGCCGGCGGGTTGAGCATCCGCGACATGGCGTTTGCCGGGATGTTCGCGCGCTCGCCGCTGGTGGGCGCGATTGGGTCCAAGCGCGTGCACGCGGTCAGTTGGGGCAGCGTGCGGGGGGAGTAGGGCTTCGTCAGCCGATCCCG
>JAQGII010000220.1 GCA_028291305.1 Caulobacteraceae bacterium | reverse complement strand
GATCCGCGATTCGACCCATCATTTCAGCCCGCTCTCATTCCATCGCGGCATGATCGGGAGCCGTCTGCCCATGTTCCGAACGGCTATGGGCAGGGCCTACCTGGCTTTCTCGCGCCAGGAGGTGTGCGATGCCGTCCTCCGCATGGTCGCCGAAAATCCCGACCCCACAGCACGCTCCACAGGAAGCCCCCTGGGGATTCAGGCGATCCTCGCCCAGACCCGGAAGCAGGGCTACGGATTGAACATCCGAGAATGGAAGCCGCACGAGAGGACTGCCGCTCTTGCCCTCCCGATCATGAGCGAAGAGGGCAATGTCGTCGCTTGCGTCAACATTATCGTCAATACAGTGGCGTTCAGGATCGACAGACTGGAAGCGGAGTTGCTTCCGCCTTTGCGGGAGGCGGCCGACGCCGTCCAGCTGCTCATCAAAAGTCGCTAGGATCCGGTGCACTAGGCGCCCACGCCCTGGAAACACGTAGACCTCAGTCCGGTGTTCGCACACCTAGGTTCCCAAGATCGCCAAACTAGGCGGAAAGGGGCAAGCCATGTCAGCGGACGCCGAAGCTGGAGCCAAGCGACTGAGAGAGGCTTATAGCGCTGGGCCCATTGACCCCCTTCGCGACGTGCTGGAGCCCCACGACGTGGAGGGCGCCTATGCCATCCAGTCCATCAACACTCGCTTCTGGATTAATCGGGGCCGCCGGGTTGTGGGCCGCAAAGTCGGCCTCACCGCTAAGACGGTCCAGCGCCAGTTGGGCGTCGACCAGCCCGATTTTGGCGTGATTTTCGATGACATGCTCATTCCCAACAACGGTGTGCTGCCGCACGGCCGAACGTTGCAGGCTCGGGCCGAGACGGAGGTCGCATTGGTCTTGGGGCATGACTTGGAGGGGCCCGACGTCGGTTTCTATGACATCATGGTCGCCACCGCCTATGTCCTTCCCGCCATTGAGATCGTCGACAGTCGCATCGCCGACTGGAAGATCACCTTTGCCGACACGGTGGCGGACAATGCCTCGTCGGCCTTCATCGTGCTGGGGGACCGGCCGCAAAGCTTGGCCGGCTTGGATCTGAAATCCTGCCGCATGACGATGTCGTTCGACGACCAAGTCGTCTCGCAAGGCGTCGGCTCGGCGTGCCTCGGCCATCCGCTCAACGCCGCCGCGTGGCTCGCACGAACGTTGGCCTCCCGTGGCGAGGCCTTAAGGGCTGGAGACATCGTAATGACTGGGGCCCTGGGCCCCATGGCCAGCCTGACCCCGGGGGCGCTCGTAAACGCCACCATTGAAGGATTGGGGTCGGTGGGCTTCAGCGTGGAGCGCGCACCAGCATGATCAAGACCAAAGTCGCCATCATCGGGTCAGGCAACATCGGCAGCGACCTGATGATCAAGATCCTCCGCCTATCGAAAACGCTCGAGATCACCGCCTTCGTCGGTATCGATCCCGGTTCCGACGGCTTGAAACGGGCGGCCCGGATGGGCGTGCCGATTACGGCGGAGGGGATCGACGGGCTGGTGGCCATGCCCGAGTTCAAGGATATCAAGATTGTGTTCGACGCCACCTCCGCCGGCGCCCACAAGCGTCATAACGAGGTGCTGCAAGCGCACGGCAAGCAGGTCATAGACCTGACGCCCGCGGCGCTGGGACCGTACACCGTTCCCTCCGTCAACCTCGATGCGAACCTGCAGGCGCCAAACGTCAACATGGTCACGTGCGGAGGTCAGGCGACCATTCCGATCGTGGCTGCCGTCAATCGCGTAAGCCGTGTTCGATATGGCGAGATCGTCGCGTCCATCGCCTCAAAATCCGCTGGCCCCGGCACTCGGGCGAACATCGACGAATTTACTGAGACGACGTCCTTGGCCATCGAGAAGGTCGGGGGCGCAAAGCGGGGCAAGGCGATCATCGTGCTAAATCCCGCCGAACCGCCGCTGATCATGCGCGATACGGTCTACTGCCTTTGCGATCAGGCCACGGAGGCCGACCAGCCAGCGATCGAGGCCTCGATCGAGGCCATGGTCAAAGACGTGCAAAGCTATGTCCCAGGCTACCGCCTCAAGCAGAAGGTGCAATTCGAGGTCATCGGCGACAATTCTCGCCTGCTGATCCCAGAGATGGGCGAGACCTTCGGCGGTTTGAAGGTTTCGGTGTTTCTCGAAGTCGAGGGCGCGGCCCATTACCTGCCAGCCTACGCCGGAAACCTGGATATCATGACCTCGGCGGCCTTGAAGGCGGCTGAGCGGCTGGTTGAACTTCGCGCACGCGAGATGGCGGCATGAGCACAGAGAAGATTTCCGATCCAAAGCTCTATATCCAAGACGTCACGCTGCGAGATGGGATGCACGCTATCCGCCATCAGTACGGGCTGGACCACGTCAAGAAGATCGCGCGCGCTCTGGACGAGGCCAAGGTGGATGCGATCGAGGTCGCTCACGGCGACGGCCTGGCGGGCTCTTCCTTCAACTATGGCTTTGGCTCCTGCACGGACTGGGACTGGATCGGCGCTGTCGCGGAAGTAATCAACCACGCCACTCTCACCACACTGCTTCTTCCTGGTATCGGTACGATCCATGATCTGAAGCGAGCCTTCGACATGGGCGTGCGGTCGGTGCGCATCGCCACGCATTGCACCGAGGCCGACATCGCCAAACAGCACATCGAGTTTGCCCGCTCGATCGGCATGGATGTCTCAGGCTTCCTCATGATGAGCCACATGAGCGCGCCCGAACATTTGGCCGAACAGGCCAAGCTGATGGAAGGCTATGGCGCTCACTGCGTCTATGTCACCGACTCCGGCGGCGCGCTTACGATGGATGGCGTCGCCGAGAGACTACGGGCTTACGACCGTGTGCTGAAGCCTGAGACGGAGCGAGGCATCCACGCCCACCACAACCTCAGCCTCGGCGTGGCGAACTCGATCGCCGCTGTCCAAAACGGAGCGATCCGCATCGATGCCTCTTTGGCCGGCATGGGCGCGGGAGCCGGCAACGCCCCGCTGGAAGTGTTTATCGCTGCCGCGGACGTCTATGGCTGGAATCACGGTACGGACCTGTTCCTTTTAATGGATGCCGCTGAAGATCTCGTGCGGCCGCTGCAGGATCGACCGGTGCGCGTTGATCGCGAAACTCTCAGCCTGGGTTACGCCGGCGTTTATTCGAGCTTTCTGCGCCATGCGGAAAAGGCGGCGGATCTCTACGACTTGGATGTCCGCACAATTCTACTGGAACTCGGACGTCGACGCATGGTCGGCGGCCAAGAAGACATGATCGTCGATGTGGCCCTGGATCTCGTCAGGACCCGAGAGGCGGACGTCGCAGCGTTGTCCTGACCGGCACAGTCGGGTCGAAGACCTCAGCCACCATTGATAACGGAACGCCAGTCCCGCGTTCCGGCTCTATCGTTCGTCTTGAGTCCCAAGAGCGGTCCTCTGCAATTGATCGATCCCACCGTGTTCCGCCTGGCCATTTTCGTGCTGGCGATCTTCGTCGGCTACTATGTGGTGTGGAGCGTGACACCGGCGCTGCACACGCCCTTGATGGCGGTAACCAACGCCATCTCCTCGGTGATTATCGTCGGCGCCCTGCTTGCGACGGCCGCGCATGGCGTGGACGGGGCGGCTGCGGGCGCGACAGTGTGGGTATCCAAGGGGGCGGGGGCGGTCGCGGCAGGGCTGGCCGCAGTCAACATATTCGGCGGCTTTCTGGTCACCCAGCGCATGCTCAGCATGTACCGCACGAAGGCCGTGTCGGCGAAAAAACTGGGCGCCGCTAAGTGAACGTCAACCTCGCGTCCATCCTCTACCTGATCTCCGGCGTCCTGTTCATCCTGGCGCTGCGCGGCCTGTCCAGCCCCGACACCAGCCGCGTCGGTAACCGCATGGGCATGGCCGGTATGGCGATCGCCGTGCTCACCACCCTGGCGACGCTGGCGACCCGGGGCGCGCCAGACCTCGTCACCATCGGGCTGATCCTGGCCGGCGTGGCTGTTGGCGGCACGGTCGGCGCCTTGGCCGCCCGCAGAGTCGCCATGACCGCCATGCCCCAGCTGGTGGCCGCCTTCCACTCCCTGGTGGGCCTAGCCGCCTGCCTGGTGGCCGTGGCAGCGATCTATACGCCCGAGGCCTATGGCATCGCGGCGGACGGCGGGGGGGTTAAGCTGGAATCCCTGATCGAGCTGTCCTTAGGCGTCGCCATCGGGGCGGTGACCTTCACCGGCTCGCTGATCGCCTTCGCCAAGCTGAACGGCAATGTGTCCGGCGCGCCGATCATGCTGCCCTGGCGCCACCTGCTGAACCTGGCCCTGGCGGCCGGCATCTTGCTGCTGATCGTCCTCTTGGTGCTGTCGGGCGGCGACGCCAAGTGGGCCTTCTGGGGCGTGCTCGCCCTGGCCCTGGTGATCGGCGTGACCCTGATCATCCCCATCGGCGGGGCCGACATGCCGGTGGTGGTGTCGATGCTCAACAGCTA
>JAQGII010000209.1 GCA_028291305.1 Caulobacteraceae bacterium | reverse complement strand
GGCCACCCGCTTGACGGTGCCGAACAGGTTGGCGAGGGCCGGCATGGACGACGGCTGGCCGTTGGCCAGGATCGGCTTTTCGAACAGCACCGCCGGGCCGCCGGTGGCCAGCAGCCGCGTCTGGATCTCGGTCATCTCGAGCACAGTGGAGACCGGCTCGGAGACGCGCACCAACTCGCCCGCCTCCTCCAGCACCGCCATGAATTCGCGCAACGATCGGTAGGCCATCTGCCCTCGCTTAAGCGGCGCGGAAGCTAGGGCGGGGACGGGGCCTTGTCACCCCTCGTCCTTGTCCCAGGCCGGACCCCAGGCGGGAGACACCAGGCGATCGCCCGCGCGGGTGAGGGCGAAGATGCGGTCCATCTCGTCGTCGGTCAGCTGGAAGCCGAAGATGTCGAGGTTGCTCCTGGCCCGCGCCGGGGTGACCGTCTTGGGAATGGCGATCACCTGCGGCTGCTGCACCAGCCAGCGCAACGCCACCTGCCCGACGTTGACGCCGTGCGCCTTGGCGATGGACTCCAGCACCGGATCGCCGAAGATTTTGCCGCGCGCCAGGGGTGAATAGGCGGTGACGCTGGAGCCGTGGCGGCGGGCGGCTTGCAGCACGCGCTGCTGGCTGAGATAGGGATGGTACTCGACCTGGTTGGTGACCAGGGGCGCCAGCGACAGGCCCTGCGCCTCGTCGAACAGGGCGGAGGGGAAGTTGGCCACGCCGATGGCGCGGGTCAGGCCGCGCTCGCGCACCCGGTTCAGGGCCTCGATGCTGCCCTTCAGCGGAACGTCGGCGTTGGGCCAGTGGATCAGCAGCAGGTCCACATGGTCGAGCTTCAGCCGCTTGAGGCTCTGCTCGGCCGCCTTCTCCAGCTGATCGGGAGCCAGGAAGTCGCGCCACACCTTGGTGGTGACGAAGATGGCGTCGCGGTCCACGCCGCCGGCCTTCAGGCCCTGGCCGACCTCGGTTTCGTTCTCGTAGATGGCGGCGGTGTCGATATGCCGGTAACCCGCCTGCAGCGCGGTGGCGACCATGTCGGCGCAGGTCCGGCCCGTGATCTGCCAGGTGCCGAAGCCCAGGGCCGGGATGTCGATCCCGCCGACGGAGACAGTGTGCATGGGGTGTCCTCTAAGCGTGGTGGTCGTGGCAGCGAATCGGCGAGAATCCCTGATGGCGGGCGGACCTCGTCGAACCTTATGAGGGACAGTATAGGACGAGGGATGAGCGACGCCGCAAGCGCCACACGCCTGAAGACGCCCTTGCTCGTGCTGGGAGCCACCAGCCTGATCGGCCGGTTCCTGATGCCGCGCCTGGCGGCGGCGGGGGTCAGGACGTTCGCGCTCAGCCGCACCGCGGCTGGGCGGGACGGATGGATGCGCGGGGATCTCGGCGCCGCCGACCTGGAGACGCTGCTGCCGACGGCGCGGACCGTGCTCAGCCTGTCGCCGATCTGGCATCTGCCGCAAGCCCTTCCGGCGTTGAACGCCAGGGGAATGCAACGCCTTGTGGCGTTTTCCTCCACCAGTGTCTTCACCAAGGCCGCCTCGCCGGACCCCTACGAGCGCGAGGTCGTCAGGCGATTGTCCGAAGGCGAGGCGGCGGTGCGCGCCTTCTGCGAAGCCAACGGCGTGGCCTGGACCATCCTGCGCCCGACGCTGATCTACGCCGAGGGGCAGGACCGGAACGTCACCCGCCTGGCCGGCCTGATCCGCCGGTTCGGCGTGCTGCCGCTATACGGCAAGGGCGGGGGCCTGCGCCAACCGGTGCATGCGGACGACCTGGCCGGGGCGGCGCTGGCCGCCGCCGCCAGTTCCGAGACGCACAACAGGGCCTACGACCTGCCGGGGGGCGAGATCCTCACCTATCGCCAGATGGTGGAGCGGGTGTTCGACGGCCTCGGCAAGCGCCGCCGCATCCTGCCCGCCCCGCAATGGCTGTGGTGGCTGGCCTTCACCCTGGCGCGGCCGCTGCTGCCCGGCGCTACCACGCAGATGGGGGCCCGGATGGGCGAAGACCTGACCTTCGACAGCGGCCCGGCAAAACGCAGTTTCGGCTGGAATCCCAGAGGCTTCCAGCCGGATTTCAAGGTCTAGGGCTCCGACCAGATCGCCAGCTCGTTGCCGGCGGGGTCGCGGAAATGGAAGCGGCGGCCGCCGGGGAAGTCGAAGATGGGCTTGGTGATGACGGCCCCGGCGGCCAGCACCGTGGCCAGCATGGCGTCGAGGTCCCTGGCGTAGAGCACCGGTAGCGGCGGCGGCGCCGCCCCGGCGGGAATGGCGTAGAAGCCGCCGTCCAGGCCCTCGTCGAAGGCGGCGTATCCGGGCCCGTAATCGACGAAGCTCCAGCCGAACGCCTGGCCGTAGAAGGCCTTCACGGCCGGCAGGTCGCCGCCGGGCATCTCCAGATAGTCGAGCTTTCCGTCTTCGCGCATGGCGGCCTCCAGGTTCCTTGTTTGTTCTTATCTCCGGCAGATCCCCTTGGCAAGGAGCGCCGCCTTGTCGTTCAGCCGGGCAGGGTCCACACGCCCGTGCGCTTGACCTCGATGTCCTCCAGCTCCCGGGTGGTCTGCACCTGGTATTGCGCCAGTTGCACGAGCCCCACGCGCGGGAAGTAGGTGCGGCCGGGATCGCCGATCAGGACCCGCGAGCCGGCCGCCGTGGCCGCGGTCAGCCAAGCCAGGA
>JAQGII010000194.1 GCA_028291305.1 Caulobacteraceae bacterium | reverse complement strand
AGGAGGCGGCCTGGGCCGTGGGCCACATCACCGATTTCGGCGGCTCCGACGCGCTCGACCTCAGGGCCATGTTCTCGCGCTACGGCTACACGGGCTCAAACCCGATCGGCGACGGCCATCTGAAACTGACGTCCGATGGCCAGGGGGGAACCCAGGTCTGGGCCGACCTGGACGGCCTGCCGAGCGCCTCGGGAACCTGGTTGGTCACCACCCTGGACCACGTCGCTCCCACCGCCCTGCACGTCAACGGCGGCTGGATCACCGGCTGAGTCGCGCCGCCTCGTGAGGCACGGCGACGCTTACGCGGGGGAGGTTTTGAGTTTCTCGATCCAGGCGTCCGTCGACGGATCGTGGGCCGCCCTGGGGCCGCCTTCGAGTTCGGGGAGGATGCGGCCGGCGAGGGCCTTGCCGAGCTCGACGCCCCATTGGTCGAAGCTGTTGATGCCCCAGATGGCGCCTTCCACCAGGGTCTTGTGTTCGTATAGCGCGATCAGGGCGCCGAGCGCGTGGGGCGTCAGGCGGTCCATGACGATCAGGCTGGACGGGCGGTTGCCGGGGAAGGCGCGCTGAGGGGCCAGGGCGTCGATGGCGGCGGGGGCCAGGCCCTTGGCGGAAAGCTCGGCGCGCACGTCGGCTTCGGAGCGGCCGATCATCAGGGCCTCGGCCTGGGCCAGGAGGTTGGACAGCAGCTTGGCGTGGGCGCCCTTGGGCCCCTCGTCGTTGCGGGCCACGCCGATGAATTCCAGGGGCACGACGTCCGTCCCCTGATGCAGCATCTGGAAGAAGGCGTGCTGGGCGTTGGTGCCGGGCTCGCCGAACACCACGGGCGAGGTCGCCCGCGACACCGGCCGGCCCCGCGCCGACACCCGCTTGCCGTTGGACTCCATCTCCAGCTGCTGCAGGAAGGGCGGCAGCAGGCGCAGCCGCTGGCTGTAGGGGATCACCGCCCGCGCCACCCGGTCCAGGCCGTTGCGGTTGAACACCTGGGCCATGCCCAGCAGCACCGGCGCGTTGCGCTCCAGCGGCGCCTCGAGGAAATGCCGGTCCATCGCCGCGCCGCCCTGCAGGAAGGCGTCGAACACCGCGAAGCCGAGGCCGATGGCGCAGGACAGGCCCACCGCCGACCACACCGAATAGCGCCCGCCTACCCAGTCGCGGAAGGCGAACAGCCGGTCCGGCGAGACGCCGAACGCCGCCACCGCCGCGGGATTGGCCGAGACCGCCAGCAGATGCCGGTCGCCCTCCGCCCCCAGCGCCGCCCGCAGCCAGGCCCGCGCGGCCTGGGCATTGGCCATGGTTTCCTGGGTGGTGAAGGTCTTGGAGACCACCGTCACCAGGGTCTCGGACGGATCCAGTCCCTCCAGCGCCGCGGCGATGTCCGAGCCGTCGACGTTGGCGACAAAGCGCAGGGCGATGGGGGCGGACAGCGGCTTCAGCGCCTCCCACAGCAGGCGCGGCCCCAGGTCGGAGCCGCCGATGCCGATGTGCACGACGTTGCGCAGGCGCTTGCCGGTGGCCCCGGTGACGGCGCCGGCGTTGACCCCGTCGGCGAAGGCCTTGATCGCCCCGCGCACCGCGTCGACCTCGGCGGACACCGGCTCGCCCTTGGCGCTGAAGCGGCCGCCCGGCGGCGCGCGCAGGGCCGGGTGCAGCACCGCGCGGTCCTCGGAGGTGTTGATCGCCGCCCCGGCGAACAGGTCCGCCCGCCTGGCCTCGACCCCGCTGGCCCGCGCCAGGGCCACCGCCGCCTCGACGCCGGCCCGCGACCAGGGCTGCTTGGACAGGTCCAGGGTCAGTCCGGCCGCCTCGATGGTCAGCCGTTGCAGCCGGTCCGGCTCGGCCGCGTACAGCGACACGATCGAACGGCTGCGCGAGGCGTCGGCGTCGGCCTGCAGCGCGCTCCAGGCCGCCTCTGCGGCGTCGGACGGGTCTGGCATCGAAACTCCTGAACGGCGATGCGCTCTACAACGCCTCTAGCACGGCAAGGCTTCCGTGAAATGTGACATGGGCCGCGATTTTCGTCAGGCCCTGGGCTTGGCCGCGGCCTGCAGCGCCGCCACCACCGCGCCGGGCGTGAGCAGCTGGGGCAGCACCACCGGGTCGCCGCCGCCGGCGCCATAGACGAGGTACAGCGGCACCCCCGCGCGGCCGTGCTCGGCCAGCATCTTGGCGATGGCGGAATCGTGGTTGGTCCAGTCGGCTTTCAGATAGACCGTGCCGGTGTCGCCGATGGCCTTGGCCACCGAGCCGGCGCCCAGCGCCAGGCGCTCGTTCACCTGGCAGGTGACGCACCACGCGGCGGTGAAGTTGACGAACACCGGCCGGCCCTGAGCGCGCAGCTCGGCGAGCTTCGCCGGCGTGTAGGGCTGCGAGGCCGCTTCGGCGCCGCCGGGCGCGGCAGACACCGTCTGGGCCTGGGCGGGTGCGGTCTGCCGGGCGCCGACCACCAGGCAGGCGACCGCCAGCACGGCGGCGATGGCGGCGGCGACGCCGGGGACCACCGGCCTGCCCGAACGCTGCATGGTCCCGACCAGCCAGGCGAACAGGCCGGCCAGGACGGCGGCGGCGAGCAGCGCGGCCAGGGCGGCGGACCCCGCCTGCAGGGTGAACACCCACAGCAGCCACGCCGCCGTCCCGTACATCGGGAAGGCCAGCACATGGCGCAGGGTGTCCATCCAGGCGCCGGGCCTGGGCAGGCGGCGCAGCAGGCCGGGAATGAAGGCCACCGCCACGAACGGCGCGGCGAAGCCGAGGCCGAGGCCGAGGAAGACCAGCAGGGCCGCCGGAGCGCTCTGGGTCAGGGCGAAGCCGAGCGCCGTGGCCATGAACGGCGCGGTGCAGGGCGGCGCCTCCACCACCGCCAGGGCGCCGGTGAAGAAGGCGCCGACGAGGCCGCCCTGGGCCGCCAGCGATCCGCCCGCGCCCTGGCCCGGCAGGGTCGCCTCGAACACGCCAGACAGGTTGAGGGCCACCAGCAGCATGATCAGGGCCAGCGCGCCCACGACCGTGGGCGATTGGAGCTGGAAGCCCCAGCCGATCGCCGCCCCGCCGGCCTTGGCCGCCAGCAGCACGGCCGCCAGCCCGAGGAAGGTGGCGAGCACCCCGGCCAGGAAGGCCAACCCCTGGCTGCGGGCCTGGCCCGGCGCGTGGGCATGGGCGGCCAGGCTCGCGGCCTTCATCGACAGCACCGGGAAGACGCAGGGCATCAGGTTGAGGATCAGGCCGCCGAGGACGGCGAACGCCACCGCCAGCGGCAGGCCGACGCCGGCCCCCGGCGCGGGCACAGCCGCCGTCGCGGCGCCCTCGAGCGTCGAATCCGGCTTGGCGGTGACCACCTCGCCCAGGCCGCCGGCCGCGGCGGGAAGGGCGCCGGGCGCGGCGGAGACTTCCCAGGCCTGCCCGCCCAGGGACAGCACGCCCGCCAGGCTCGGCGCGGCCCGGGCGTCGGCGGCCATCGACTTGAGCGCGATGGTCAGGCCCCGCGGCCCGCGCTCCACGTTCTGGTGCGCGGCATGGTCCAGCGCCTTGGGATCGTAGGGGAAGAAGTAGGCGTGGGAGAGGTCGGCGCCCTGCAGCGGATCGCCGGTCACCGCCAGCTTCAGGGCGCGGTCCGCCCCCTGCCCGGTCCAGGCGGTGACCGCCTGGAGACCCGAGGCCTTAGGCGCGTCGGCCAGGGTCCGGGTGATGGCTGCGCCCCACTTGGGATCGGGGCCGGGCGTTCCGCCGACCACCGGCAGGGCGATGCTGAGCTTGGCGTCCTCGGGCACGCAGATGTCGGCGCAGACCAGGAAGGTGACGGCGGCGTTCAGCGTTTGGGTCGTGCCCGGCTTGGCCGAGGCCGGCACATTGACGGCCACCGGCAGCAGCACGTCGCCGACGTAGCCGTAGTTCATCAGGGGGCCCAGCGGCAGCCGTTGCGGCGCCGGCCAGACCGTGTCGCCGACGCTCCAGCCCTGCGGCAGGGCCCATTTGGCCGAGGTCGCCTCGCCGGAATCGCCGGGATTGCGCCAGTAGGTGTGCCAGCCCTTGGCGATGGATTGGCGGATGGCGATGTAGGCCATCCCGCCCGGCGCGACGCCGGTGGTCTGGGGCACCAGCTGGGCCTGCAGGTGACCGGTGTTGACCGCACCCGGCGGCGCCGGCGGCAGGGCCGGCGCGGCGATCTGGGCCGAGGCGCCCCGCCCCGCGAATCCGACGACCGCCATGCAGGCCACGGCGAGTAATCTGAGGGCTGGGCGGAACACGCGTTCTTCTCCCGGGACAAAAACGGCCCCTTCGGCTTCGCGCCGAAACAGGCCATTATTTGGGGTTCTAACTCAAAGGAGCCAAGTCTTGCCCGGTTATTTCCAGGAGATCGAGATCGGCCGCGTGGTTTCCCTTGGCGCATCGGGCCTGACGCCGAAGGCGGTCGAGGCCTTTTGCGAGGCCTTCGCCCCGAGGTGGGACGTCTCGCGGGGCGCGCCGGACGCCATGACCTACGCGATCTGGTCCAAGCTCGACATGGAAGCCTCGGCGGGCTGGCCGCAGACCAAGCGGCTGGCGGTGGACGCCCTGCGCTGGGCCCGCAATCCGCCGGCCGGGGAACTGCTGCGCGGCCGCATGACCGTGATGGGCAAGGACCCGGTGGGCGAGGACAAGGGCATCGTCATCGCCCAGCACGACCTGTTGGACGAAGCCGGACGGCTGGTGTTCTCTTGCCTGACCCGCAGCGTGTTCGCCTGCGTCAAGGAGGACACCTAAGACCCTCTCCCCGGCGGGGAGAAGGATTCAGCCGTTGGCGGCGACCGGCGTGCGCGGGCGCAGCATGGCCTTGACGATCAGGCGGTCCCAGCCCAGCAGCGAGATCAGGTGGGCGTAGATCTGGGACAGGGCGCCGTTGTCGCGCAGTTCCTTCAGCTTCTCGGCCGGCAGGGCGTTGAGCTTGGCTTCGGAAATGCCCTGGTACTCGGCCACCAGCTGGGACTCGGTGGTCGAGCCGTCGGTGGGCGTGTAGCGGGCCTCCTTCTTCTCGAACAGGTCCAGTTCCTTCATCAGGTTGACGAAGGACACCGTGCGTTGGACCTCGGCCTCGAAGTTGTTGCAGAATTCGATGGCGCCCTTGGTGTAGTCCGACAGCTCGCCGTTCTGGAAGAAGGGGGCGTCGGGCTTTTCCGCGATCATCGGCGCATTGCGGTCGATGCACACGATCATGCGCTGGGCCTGGGAATCGTTGGCCAGGACGAAGGGATAGCGGCGGACGTAGGCGGGCAGGTAGCAGTCCTGCTGGAAGGCGCCCTTCTCGTCGACGAACAGGTTCTCGTTGCCGTTCACGCCCATCACCGCGACCGGGGTCTTCTCCTCGCCGGCGAAGATCACCGGGTAGCAGAGCGCCGCCGGGCCGAACTCGGTGACCGTCAGGGGCACCAGGTGGCTCTTGGCGGTGAAGGCGTAGGGATGCTCGATATTCTTGAGGCCCAGCTTGCCGTGCGCCTCTTTGGAGAGCGGCTCGGGCTGGCTGTAGAACAGGACTTCGCCGGTCAGTTCGGCCTGGTGGGGAGTGACGGTGTCGGTCATCGAAACTTTCCGGCGAGGAACGGCGAAGAGACAACGGGGCGGACCCCGCTTCGCGGCTTCTATCGGATCGAAGGACAAGGGGCAATGCACCGTGGCGGGCGCCGCGCCGCACCTCAGAAGCTCTTGCGCACCCCGAAGAACAATCCCCGGCGCGGCCCGTACTGGGGCGCTCCGACGCCCACGCCCGTCCCGTCGCGGATCAGATAAACCTCGTCGAAGGCGTTCACAATGTCGACACGCAGCTCCAGCGGGCCGCCCGGCGCGGTGAAGCTCTTGCTGGCGGTCAGGTTGACCTGGGTATAGGGGCCCACCGCCGAACCGTTGGGGACATCCCCGCTCTTGCGCAGGCCCGAGCCGTAGATCAGGTCCGCGCCGACCTTGACCCCGCCGTCCAGGGCGTAGTTGACGCCGGCCGAGGCCGAATAGGTCTGGTCGTGGTCGAGATAGATGTAGTGGCTCTTGATATAGGCCAGCTCGGCGGGGTCGAAGTTGAACTGGCTGGAGACGATGTCGCGGCCCTGCGCCTTCTGCGCGGTCAGGTTGGCGTAGGCCTGCAGCGGTCCGCGGTTGTAGTTCAGCGACAGCTCCAGGCCGTAGGCGTAACCGTCGCGGTAGTTGAACGGCGTGAGGATGATCGGCGCCCCGAACTGGCCCTCGTCCACCAGGTTGCGGGCCTTCTTGTAGTAGCTGTCCAGGCCGAAGCTGAAGGCCGGGGTCAGCTTGTGCACAAAGCCGACGTCCAGATAGTCCGACCGCTCGGCGTAGGGCGTGGTCGCGTCCGTGCCCGGCGAGGCGCCCGAGGTGCCCTGGAACTTGGCCACGGTCTGCGACGCCACCAGCTCGAACGGCGGCGGCGTGAAGTAGCGCGCGTAGCCGGCATGGATGGTGGTCGCGCCCTGCATCCACACGGCATTGATCCGCGGGCTGAGCTGGTTCTCGTTGCGATAGGCATTGAACTGGTCGAAGCGCAGCCCGTAGTTGAGCACCAGGTGGTCGGTCAGCGTCCACTCGTCCTGGGCGTAGACGCTGTAGGTCTGGGCCGTCTTGGCGCTGTTGTCGACGATGGTCAGCGGCGTGGTCGAGGTCTGGGCGCCGCTGTCGTCGACCGGGAGGACCTGGGAGGTGGTGTTGCTGGTGGAGCGGTCGACCTGCACGATCAGGCCCGCGCGCAGGGTATGGGCGGCGGACAGGTTGTAGACGCCTTCGGCCTGCACCCCGCCGGCCACGTCCTTCTTTTGCGCCGTCTGGGCGATGCCGTCATAAAGGATGTCGCCCACCGTATCCGGCGAGAAGTCCAGGGTGGAGTAGCGGGCGAACAGCGACACCTGGCCGGTCCATTTGTCGGCGCTGTGCAGGTAGCTGACCACGCCGTAATGGGTCACCTCGCGCTGCTGCTCGTTGAGGTTCTGGCTCGGGTAATCGCTGATGCCGTTGACGGTGTAGCCCAGCGTGTCCTGGCCCGGCCGGGTGGGGATCTGGAAATGCTGGCTGGAGGTCCCCAGGATCAGCGACACCCGGCTGGAGGGGTCCAGGATGTCCTCCAGATAGGCGAAGCCGTTGGTCTGCTGGGTGCGGTCGTGCTGCGGGGTGGACGAGCCGTCGGGCGACTCGATGCCCCGGTCGCTCTGCATGAAGCTGCCGGACACGAAGCCCGAGAGATTGCCCGACGAGCCGCCGTATTCGAAGCTGGGCTCCACCAGGCCCTGGCTGCCGCCGTAGAGCGACACCGACCCGCCGTTGGTCAGGCCGGTCTTGGTCCGGATGTCGATGATGCCGGCCGTGCGCAGGCCGTACTGGGCCGGCAGGGCGCCCGTCACCAGCTTGACCGAATCCGCCAGGCGCGGGCTGAGGGCCTGGCCGAACACGCTCAATCCCTCGGGCAGGATCACGCCGTTCAGGCGGTACTGCAGGCCGTTGTGGTCGTCGCGCACATGCAGCTGGCCGAAGGAATCCTGCGACACCCCGGGGGCCTGCAGGATCACCGTGCTGAGGGACGCGTTGCTGCCGCCGGGCAGGGCCTCGATCTGCTTGGAGTCGAAGCTGTAGGTCGAGGCGCCCGTCTGCGGCTGGATGGAGTCGCGCGCCTGGTTGAGCCGCTCGGCGGTGACCACCACCTCCGACACCGCTCCTCCCCCGGCGGGCGCGTCCGCCGCGAAGGCGGCGGGAGCCAGGACGAGGCCGGCGGCCAGGGCGCTACCCGAGAGCAGCATCGAACGCATCGCCATGTCGCGGATCCCCATTGTTATAAAATAACAGACGACCGCCTGTTACGTTATAACATCTCCGCCCGTCAAGCCGGTTGCGCGCTCGCCCGTCGTGTTAATCGCGGCGCGCCAGCGAAGTGTACAGATCGGTGCGGCGGTCGCGGAAAAAGCCCCAGGCCGCGCGGTGGGTATGCAGGAAGTCCAGGTCGAAGGTCGCGCTCAGCACCCCCTCGTCCTGCCGCTCGAACGACGAGACCAGATCGCCGCGATGGTCGGCGATGAAGCTGGAGCCGTAGAAGCCCTGCCCGCCGCCAGGGCCCGGCTCGAAGCCGATCCGGTTGGCGGCGACCACGGGCATGACATTGGCCACCGCGTGGCCCTGCATCACCCGCCGCCAGGGGTCGCGCGTGTCCAGGGACGCGTCGTGCGGCTCCGAGCCGATCGCGGTGGTATAGAGCAGGACCTCGGCCCCCATCAGCGCCATGGCGCGGGCCGCCTCCGGGTACCACTGGTCCCAGCAGATGCCGACGCCCAGCCGGCCGAAGCGGGTGTCCCACACCTTGAAGCCGGTGTCGCCGGGCCGGAAATAGTACTTCTCCTGGTAGCCCGGCCCATCGGGGATGTGGCTCTTGCGATAGACGCCCAGCAGGGATCCGTCGGCGTCGGCCATGACCACGCTGTTGTAATAGTGAGGCCCTTCCCGCTCGAAGATCGAGATCGGGATCACCACGCCCAGTTCGCCGGCCAGGGGGGCGATGGCCCTGACCGCCGGATGCTCGCGCCAGGGGTAGGCGGTGGCGAACCAGCGCTCCTCCTGCGAGACGCAGAAGTAATGCCCCTGGAACAGCTCCGAGGGCAGGATCGCCTGGGCCCCCTGCCCCGCCGCCTGGCGGATCAGGCCTTCGGTCTTGGCGATGTTGGCCGCCATGTCCTCGCTGTAGGCGGTCTGCAGGGCCGCCACGGTGATGGTGCGGGTCATGCCTGTCCTCCTCAGTGCGGCTCGACGATAGGCTCGTGCTGGGTGATGCAGTGGAACGAGCCGCCGCCGCTCAGGATGGCCCGCGACGGCAGGCCGATCACCTGGCGTTCGGGGAACAGGCTGCGCAGGGCGTCCAGGGCGAAGCCGCCGGCCTGCTCCTCGTAGATCGGGCAGACGACCGCGCCGTTGGCGATCACGAAGTTCATGTGCGAAGCGGGCGCGGGCCGGCCCTCGCCGTCGTCGATGAAGCCGGGCGAGGCGATGCGCATCACCTGCAGGGGCGCGCCGCGCGCATCGGTCATGGAGGCCAGCGCCCGGGCGGTCTCGTCATAGACGTGGGCGTTGGGATCGTTGCGGCCGAACGCCACCGGGCAGGCCGCCACGCCAGGG
>JAQGII010000149.1 GCA_028291305.1 Caulobacteraceae bacterium | reverse complement strand
TGTCCCCCATCCTGCTTCAGACCACCATCGAGCCGACACCGGACGACTGGAGCATGGCCCGGTTCTCGCTGCTCCGCGAACACCTCGAGGGATTGCGCGGAGAAGACAGCAAGCCGCTCCACGTCGTGACGGCGCGTGATCGGGATTCGCCGCCGGGAACGTCCGACGCGGTTCTGGCAACAATCGACGAGAGCGATTTCGATGAGCTTTGGCTGTTCGCCGTCGACAGCGGCGATGGCCTGAATGCGGAGGAATGCGCGGCCATCGGCCGGAACGCAAACGCTGTTTCGGCCAGCCGCCTCCTCAGAGAGGGAGGCCAAGAGACATCGATCCGCCCGGTAACGGGAGATCGGCGCGGAAGACCAAGCGTTTCGCGTGGAATCCTGCCTTTATCTATTTCCTGTTTTCAAACCTGGAACGTCTTAGCTATCGAACGATCGAACTCTCGCGATAAGGGCGGTCGAATGTCCAATCGGGCTGAACCGAAAATCGGCAAGCTGGAAGCGGAAACCTACGTTCCGTCTGGCGACAGCCGCCCTTCGCCCAGTTTGGTCGAACGCCTTTTCCGCGAGCACAACGAAACCCTGCTTCGGTTCCTGCGCGCGCGCTTGAGAAGCGACGCCGACGCGCGTGAAGCCGCGCAGGAAGCCTATGTGCGTTTGCTGCAGTTGGACCGCTCCGACCAGCCGTCGTTCCTGCGCGCCTACCTTTTTAGGATCGCGTCCAACGTCGCAACAGACATGCTGCGCCGGAAGAACCTGCAGGCGCGCTTTGCAACGGGGGATGAACAGGCGCCTTCCAGCGCGGGGGCGCAGGAAGATGCCCTGGGTGCGCGTCAGCAGCTGCAGCTGGTGCAGTCGGCTCTTAATGAACTGCCTCCCCGCTGCCGCCAGGCATTCCTGCTGCGACGCCAGGAGGACCTGGCGACCACCCAGATCGGGGAGCGTCTGGGGGTCAGCGACAGGATGGTCAGATTGTATCTCGCGCGCGCTATCGAGCACGTTCAGCAAGCTCTTGATCGCGAGGATAGACGGGTATGAATGCGATGAAGGCGTTTTTCGCCCGGCCGCAGATCGATGTGGAAGCCCGCGCGCGCGAGTGGTTCGTCCGCTTGCTCAAAGAGGATGTCGGACGCGAGGAGTTGCTGGCGTGGGGCGAATGGCTGGAGTCGGATGAAAGCCATCGTGCGGCCTACGAGCGCGTGGAAGCGGCTTGGACGTTGATGAAGTCGGCCGAGGTCCGGGAGCCGACGTCTGAGGAGCTGACGCTCGACCGCTATCACGCCGCCCTGTCCGTGGCCCGTTGGCGCAAGGCGCAGCGAGGCAGGCTCAGGCTGATCTCGCCGCTCGCCGCCGCATTGGGCGCCGTCCTGCTCCTGGCATTGGCCGGCGGGCTGTGGAGCGCCGCCCGCATCCATCCCAGCCAGCAATTCAAGACCCAGCGGGCGGAGCACATGGAGGCCAAGCTGGCGGACGGCTCGCGTGTCCGCCTGGGCGCCATGACGACCCTGAAAGTGGCCTTCGAGGGTCATCAAAGGACCGTGGGGCTGAATGCTGGCCAAGCGCTGTTCCAGGTCGCCCATGACCGTCAGCGTCCATTCGTGGTGCATACGCCTCTCGGCCAGATCACGGCCGTGGGGACGGCGTTCGACGTCGATATCGAAAGCCTCGCCGTCACCCTGACCGTGACCGAAGGCATCGTGTCCGTCGCCCCGGATCCGAACCTGGATGCGGTGCGCGAGGATCCAGCGGCGAGGTCGGCGATCCAGATCCACGCCGGCCAGCGCTTGAGGATGGAGCGGGACGGGCCCCGCCTCATCCTGGTTTTGAGCGACAATCAAGGAGGGGCGGCTTGGACGTCAGGCCGGCTCGAATACCGCAACGCGAGCCTGCGGTCGGTGATCGAAGACGTGAACCGCTATGCGACCACGCCGATCGTCATGGCCGACGCCGACCTGGCGAACCTGCAATATACCGGAACGGTCCAGTTGCTGTCCGCCGACACCTGGGTCTTGGGTCTGCCCGTCGCCTTCCCCCTGACCGTCGAACTCAACAACCAGGGCCAGTTTGTCTTGCGACGCAAGACCGAGGCCTCGCTCCCGATCATGAGATCCTAGTTGTCGGCGAGGCCAGGGCCGCGCACAGCCCGGCCCCAGGCCGTTCTCAGCGGCGGCAGCGTGTCCGGCGAGTATTGGGCTGGCGCGCCGGTTGGGGCGACCCGCCTAGGCCCGAGGTGCGGGCGAAAGATTGAAAACTCGCTTTCCGGGAAAATCCCTTCGAACGTCTAGGCTACGGATACCCAAGCGGTTCCGAAAAAAATTCAGCATAGGGAGAGAACATGGCTCGTGGTGCGATGCTGTGCGGTGTGGCTGCCGTTGGGGCTTGTCTTGTCTCAAGTCCTGCTTGGAGCGCCACCCAGAAGGCAAATCTCGACGCGCCGCGGGAATTCCAAATTCCGGGCCAGTCTCTCGACACGGCGTTGCTGCTCTATTCACGCGAGTCGGGCCTGCAGATCATTTCGTCCGCTCCGGTGGTGGCCAACAAGACCGCGCAGCCCCTGCACGGCAGGATGACGCCGCGCGAAGCGCTCAGCACCCTCCTGAAAGGTTCTGAGCTATCGTTCGTGGCCTCGGGCAGCACGGTCACCATCGTCCCGACGCCGCCGACGCGCTCGTCGCCGATCGTGCCGATCGCCCTGCAACCCCGCGGCGACGTGGCCCAGGCCGCTCGCTTCGATGGGGCCTCGGCGCCCGTCGCCGCGCTCAGCTCCGTCGAGTCGGGAGGGGCTGTCGTCGCCTCCGATATCAGCCACGCCGATGTCAGCACGCTGACGGTGACCGGAAGTCGCATCATCCGCGACGGCTACGCAGCCCC
>JAQGII010000146.1 GCA_028291305.1 Caulobacteraceae bacterium | reverse complement strand
CGGTGCGGGTCTCGCGCACCCTGGCCAGCCAGCGGGCGCAGTATTTCGTCGACTGGGTGGACTCCGAGGTCCGCTCCATCCTCGGCCGCGGCAAGGACGACGTGCTGCAGCAGGACCTGGTGGTGGAAACCACCATCGACCTGCCGATCCAGGCCGACGCCGAGCGGGCGATCCGCGAAGCCGCCGCGCCGGACGCGGCGGCGCGGGGCGTGCAGCAGGCGGCGCTGGTGGCGCTGGACGGCGAAGGCCGGGTGCGCGCCTACGTCGGCGGGGTGGACTACAGCGACAGCCAGTTCGACCGCGCCTCCGACGCCCGGCGCCAGGCCGGCTCCTCGTTCAAGCCGTTCGTCTACCTGACCGCGATGGAGGCGGGACGCACCCCCGACACGCCGGCGGTCGACGAGCCGATCAAGATCGGCAATTGGGAGCCGCACAACTTCACCAACCGCTACCTGGGACCCGTCACCCTGCAGACGGCGCTGTCCCAGTCGATCAACACGGTGGCGGCGCGGCTGGCCAACGAGGTCGGCACGCAGAACGTGGCCCGCACCGCCCACCGGTTGGGCATCACCTCGCCGATCCAGACCGACCCGTCGATGGCCCTGGGCGCGGTGGAGGTGGCCCCGATCGAGATGGCCCAGGCCTATGCCGCCTTCGCCAACGGCGGCTATGGCGTGAAGGCCTACGGCATCGAACGCATCCGCACGGCGGCGGGCAAGGTGCTCTACGACCACAGCGTGGCCAAGCCGCCGCGCGTCCAGGTGATCGGCAACCCGGCCCTGCAGTACATGAACCAGATGCTGCGCCAGGTGCTGGTCTCGGGCTCGGGCGTCGGGGCGCGGGTCTCGGGCTACGACCTGGCGGGCAAGACCGGCACCACCTCCGATTACCGCGACGCCTGGTTCGTCGGCTACACCGGGGGCTTCACCGCGGCGGTGTGGGTCGGCCGGGACAACAATACGCCGATGAAGGCCGTCACCGGCGGGACCTTCCCCGCGCGCATCTGGCGCACCTTCATGACCGGCGCCCTGCCCCGCCTGCGGGTGTCGACCATCCCCGGCGGCGAACCGGCGCCCCAGGCCCCGCCGGCCAGCGACGCGATCGGCGATCTTCTGGAGGGGGCGTCCTCGGCGCCCGGGTCGCCGCCCCCGCCGGGCCAGGCCGTTCCGGCCAACAACGCCAAGGGTCCGGAGTTCTTCTAACTGTCGCGCCCAAACCCGTGTAGGCGCGCGCCGTGCTGGCGCAGCCAGGCGCGGGCGGGCTTTTCCGAGCCGCACACCTGGCGCACCAGGGCCCAGAAGCGGGGGCCGTGGTTGGCTTCGATCAGGTGGGCGCATTCGTGCACCACCACATAGTCGGCCACCTCGAACGGGGCCAGCACCAGCCGCCAGGAATAGCGGATCGAGCCGGTGTCGCCCTGGGCCGCGGCGCCGGGCCGGCCCCGGCGCGCCGGGCGGCACGACCCCCAGCGTCCCTTGGCGTCCATCACCGCGATCTTGGGCTCGGGCTGGCCGAGGGCGCGGGCGTGCAGGCGGGTGCGCGAGCTGAGCACCTCGAGCGCGTGGCGGCGCAGCAGGCGCACGGCGGCCCGGCCGAAGGCGTCGCCCTCGCCGAAGGCGCGCAGGACGGGAGCGCCGTCCTCATCCTCGTGGAAGCCGGCCTCCAGACGGCTCGCGGCGGGCTCCAGCCGGTGAGGCCGCCCGAGCACCTCGATCACGCCGCCGGGCTCCAGGGCGGAGGGCGACGGCAGGGCGCGAATCTGGGCGTCGATCCAGGCGGCGCGCTGGCCGGCGAAGGCGACGGCCTCGCCGAGGCGGCGCTGGGAGGGCGCGGACGCGATCACCTCGCGGCGGGTCTGGTCGACCCGCAGGCTCACCCGCGTGGCGCGGGGGCTGACCTTGAGGCGCACGCGCTGGCCGGCGACCTCGATCAGGTCGCCCGGCGCATAGCGATGGCCTCCGAACAGGTTCATGGACCTAGCTAGAGGCCGAATCAGCCCTGGGTTTCAAGGTGGCGCAGTAGAACGGCGTTAGGCGGCGGCGCGGGCGGCGGCCGGCTGGGCGCGGCGGATGAAGTCGCGGGCGCGTGGATAGATGTCGCGCCGGAACTTGGTGCCGTTGAACACGCCGTAGTGGCCCACGTCCGGATGGACGTAGAGCTCCTTCAACTTGGCGGGGATGCCCGAGCACAGGGCGTGGGCCGCCTGGGTCTGGCCGACGCCGGAGATGTCGTCGTGAGCGCCCTCGATGGTCATCAGGCCGATGTCGGTGATCAGCTCCGGCTTCACCAGCCGCCCGCGATGGACGAGCTCGCCGCGGGGCAGCAGGTACTTCTGGAACACGATCTCGATCGTCTGCAGGTAGAACTCCTGGGTCATGTCCAGGACCGACAGGTATTCGTCGTAGAACTCGCGGTGCTTGTCGGCGGCGTCGCCGTCTTCTTTGACCAGGTCCTCGAAATACCGCCAGTGGGCGTCGCGGTGCATGGTCTCGTTCATCGACATGAAGCTGTAGAGCTGCACGAAACCCGGATAGACCCGCCGCATGGCGCCCAGGTAGGGGCTCGGCACGGTGTGGATCATGTGGTGCTGGAACCAGGTGAACGGCCGGTCCTCGGCCATCTTGTTGGTCACCGTCGGGGACAGGCGGGCGTCGATCGGCGAGCCCATGAACACCAGGGAGGCGGGCCGCATCGGGTCCTTGTCCTCGGCCATCAGCGCCGCGGCGGTCAGCACCGGCGGGCCGGGCTGGCAGACGGCGACGACGTGGGTGTCGGGGCCGATGGCGGTGATCATCGAGCGCACGTGATCGACGAAGTCGTGGAAGTCGAACCGGCCCTCGTACAGGGGCACGTCGCGGGCGTTGGACCAGTCGGTGATGTAGACGTCGTGGTCCTGCAGGAAGCCGCGCACCGTGCCGCGCAGCAGGGTGGCGTGGTGGCCCGACAGCGGGGCGACGATCAGGACGGACGGCGCCGGGCCGCGCTGGCCGGCCGCGGCCAGGGCCCGGGGATCGCGGCGAAAATGCTGCAGCTTCACCCACGCCGAACGCCAGACGGTGTCCATCTCGACAGGGACCGATTGACCGGCGATCTCGACCTCGTCGATGCGCCACTCCGGCTTGCCGTAGCGGCGGGTCATGTTGGAGACCAGGTCGGCCGAGGCGAACAGCTTGCGCCCGTAGTCGCTGCGGCCGGCCGGATTGACCGGCGAGCCCCAGAAGTCGCGGGCCGCGTCGGCAGCCAGCCGCAGGGGGATCGCGGCGTTGTAAGCGGCTTCATGTAGAGCGTACAGCATCAGTCCAGCCTCACGCGCGTTTGCGCTGCAACATCAGAGCATCGCCTGTTGATAATGCCTAGATGTGAATACGGTTCTATGGCGGAAATTCGCCTATGCGCGAACTTTAGGCCCCACCCGCATTGCGTCCCTTATCTGGGAAGCCATCTGCGCCGGCGTAAGGGTCTCGGATAGCGGGCGATCGAAATTCCCTTCCGGATTCATCAGGTAGATGATCGCCGAATGGGTCATCGAGTAGCCCTCGCCGGCGCCTTGTTTGCTGTAGAAGGCGCGGTAGGCCTTCGCAGCCGCAGCAACCTGGTCGGCGGAGCCGGTCAGGCCGAGGGTCGGCTGGGGGAAGCTGGGCGTCGCCAGATAGGCCTTCAGCTGCGCCGGCGTGTCGCGCTCCGGATCGACCGACACCAGCACCACCTGCACGTCCTTGGCGTCGCCGCCGAGCCTGGCCTTGGCCTGGGCGAGCACCTGCAAGGTGGTGGGGCAGACGTCGGGGCAATAGGTGTAGCCGAAGAAGACCAGGCTCCATTTCCCCTGCAGCACCCGCTGGTCCGCGGGCCTGCCGTCCTGGTCGACCAGCTGGAAGGGGCCGCCGATCAGGGCCTGGCCGCTGGCGACGGTCTCGCCGCCGCCCTTGATCGCGCCGTTGGGTCCGCAGGCGGCCAGGGCCGCCGCGAGGAAAAGGATCAAACAGGTTCGCGTCGCGCTCATGTCGTCGTAGCTTCAGCTCGTTCGGGACCCAGCGCCGCGCGTGCGGCAGGAGCAAGCCGCAGCCATGATCCTGGCGCCGCCAGACGCCGTTGTCCGCCACGATAGGACCGCCCCCCCGCCGAGGCAAGGGGCGGGCGCTCCGGGCGAGCGGCTGCGTCTGCGCACCCTGGTGGCGCTGCGGTGGAGCGCCATAGGCGGTCAGATGCTGGCCCTGCTGGTGGTCCGTTTCCTGCTGGGCTTCGACTTTCCGCTCCTGGGCTGCCTGGGGATCATCGCCCTGTCGGCCCTGTTCAACCTGGGCCTGGTGCTGGCCCTGTCGCCGCAACGCGTGCTCCGGCAGTGGGAGGCGGCCCTGCAGCTGGGCTTCGACGTGCTGCAGCTGGCCGGTCTGCTGTTCCTGACCGGCGGTGTCGGCAACCCCTTCGCGGTGCTGCTGATCGTGCCGGTGATCCTGGCGGCCTCCTCGATGAAGGGACGCGACACCCTGGTCCTGGCTGGCCTGGCGGTGGCCGTGGTGGTGGTCCTGGCGGCGGCGTCGCTGCCCCTGCCCTGGCGCGAGGCACCCCCCTTGGTCCTGCCGGGCCTGTATCGCTGGATCGCGGCGGGCGCCCTGGCGATCGCCATCGGCGTCACCGCGGGTTACGCCCGGGCGGCGGCGGCGGAATCGGCGCGCATGGAGCTGGCCCTGCACGCCGCCGAAGCGGTGCTGGCGCGCGAGCAGCGGATGTCGGCGCTGGGCGGCCTCGCCGCCGCCGCCGCCCACGAACTGGGCACGCCCCTGGCCACCATCGCCATCGTGGCCAAGGAGATGTCCCGCGAGTCGCCGCCCGGTCCGATGCGCGAGGACGCCGAACTGGTGTCGTCCCAGGCCCAGCGTTGCCGCGACATCCTGCGCCGGCTGGCCGAGGCGCCGGACACCGAGGACGCGGTCCATGCCCGGGTCAGCCTGCCCCAGCTGCTGGAGGAGATCGCCGGGCCGCCGGAGACGGATGACGAGGTGCGCGTGGAATGGAGCGTGGTCGGGCCGCCCGACACCGAGCCGCCGGAACTGGTCCGCCAGCCCGAGGTGGGCCACGCCCTGACCTCCTTCGTCGAGAACGCCCTCGATTTCGCCAAGACCGAGGTGCGGCTGGTGGGGCGTTACGACTATGACAGCATCGCCATCGAGGTGCGCGACGACGGTCCGGGGTTCGCCCCCGAGATCTTCGCCAAACTGGGCGAGCCCTACATCACCAGCCGCCCGGCCGGCGAGAACTCCCCTTCGGGACACCTGGGCATGGGCCTGGGGTTCTTCATCGCCAAGACGCTCCTGGAGCGAACCGGGGCGCAGGTCGACTTCCACAACGCGCGCAATGGCGGGGCGGTCGTGGCGATCCGCTGGCCGCGCCGTGACATCGAGGCCGCGCCGGACTAGCAATAAGGTCCTTGAGCCCAAGGGCAGAACTGGGACAAGATGTCGCACCTATCATTTGGCATTGTGGGATTTGATGATGACCGACCTGTCAGACGTCATTGCTGACCTTGCCGACAAATCCCTGTTGGTGTTGGACGACGACACGCCCCTGCGCATGCGCCTGGGGCGGGCCCTGGAAAGCCGCGGCTTCGAGCCGACCCTGGTGGCCAGCGTCGCCGAGGCCCTCGCGGCCCTCAAGGTGTCGGCGCCCGCGTTCGCGGTGGTGGACATGCGGCTGGAGGACGGCAACGGCCTGGGCGTCGTAGAGGCGATCCATGCCGTGCGCCCGGAGGCGCGGGTGGTGATGCTGACGGGCTACGGCAATATCGCCAGCGCCGTGGCGGCGGTGAAGGCGGGAGCGGTGGATTACCTGCCCAAGCCCGCTGACGCCGACGACGTGGTCCGGGCCCTGCTGGCGCGCGAGGACGGTCCGGCGCCGCCGGACAATCCGATGTCGGCGGACCGGGTGCGCTGGGAGCACATCCAGCGCGTCTATGAGCTATGCGGGCACAATGTGTCCGAGACCGCCCGCCGCCTGAACATGCACCGGCGCACCCTGCAGCGCATCCTCGCCAAGCGCGCGCCCAGGTAGTCCAGGCGAAGTCTCTTCGGCCCCGGGTGGAACAAATCCAGGTTGTCCACGATACAGGGCGATGCGCTAAGCTTTCCAAGCCGGCCTTTTGGAGACCGCGCAGGTTTGCGAGCATGCAGATGATCATACGCAAGGACAACGATCCTCTGGCGGTGGCGGCGCGGGTGACCTTCCTGTCGCTGATCGCCGGGGTCAGTTTCGCGTCCCTGGCGCCGAGCAACTGGGTGCCCCACCTGCTCTATTCCTATCACCTGGAGCACTTCGCCGCCTTCTACCTGATGACCCTGTCCATGGCGGCGGCGCGGTACCACGTGAGCCCGAGCCGGCTGCTGCTGGACGTCGCCGTGCTGGCCAGCATCCTGGAGGCGATGCGCGTGTTCGCGCCGCCGCACGAGGTGAGCGCGGCGGAGGATTGGGTGGCCGACATCGGCGGCATCCTTGCGGCGCTGTCGCCGATGTTCGTCGCCGATTTCCGCAGATCGTTTCGCGAGCGTCCGCCGCCACCGATCGTGGTCGAGGGCGACGACAGTTGACGACCAACCGCCCTGGCGGCTGAGCGCAGGTCTCGGCCTCAGCGCCTGGACCGGCCGCCCGCCGGCCGCTCGGCGATGCCGTAGCCCAGGCCCAGGATCAGCGAGAAGAAGGCGGCCATCGAAGGCGCCTCCAACGCATAGTCCACAAGGCCGTGCACGGCGAACACCGCCGCCACGCCCAGGCAGGAGACGGCGAGCGTCTGCTGGCTCGCGCGCCGCGCCGCGCCGCGAGCGGTGGCGACCAGCACCGCGCCGACGCAGCCGAACATGGCCAGGGCGCCGGGCGCGCCCATCTGCAGCAGCCATTGCAGATAGACGTTGTGCGCCGCGCCCAGGAAGGCCAGCAGCACGCCGTTCTGCACGGTCATGCTGATGTAGTTGAACGACTTGAACGCCCCCAGGCCGTATCCCAGCCAGGGCGAAGCCTTCACCGTCGGCCAGTAGGCGGCGACCAGTTGCAGGCGGTCGTTGTTGACCGGGTCGATCTGGCCCAGCCTGGCGGCCGTGTGCTCGCCGCTGACCAGGAAGACCACCGAGCTGGCGAACAGCAGCAGGCTGACCACTGCGATGAACCCGCCCGACAGGCTGCGTTGCGAGCTCTTGATCCAGGCCAGGCAGCCGATCGAGATCAGGGTGGCCGCCACGAACGAGATCAGTCCGCCGCGCGAGGCGGACAGCAGCAGGCACGGCAGGGCGAGGAGCAGCAGCAGCCCCTGGGGCCACAGGGCGGTGAAGTCTTCCAGCCGCCGGCGCTCGCCGGGACTGCGGGCGCGGGCGAAGGGGCGCAGGAGCGCCACCAGCGACATCACAGCCAGGGAGGCGAACAGGGTTCCCGCCGTGTTGACGCTGAGGAAGGAGCCGGCCAGGCGGTCGGTCCCGTAGGGGCGCGGCACGCCGAAGATGGCGTTGGGGCTGGTGACCCAGGCCATGAAGGCCCAGGCGCAATAGAGGATGCCGCCATAGACGATGTAGGCGGCCAGCCGTTCGGCGCCCTCCCGCCGGGCGCCGAAGCCGGCGCCGACCAGGAACAGGGCCGCGTAGCCCGCCAGCTTGATCAACTCCAGGCGCGTGCCCGCCGGGTCCAGGGAAATGCTGGCCGGCGAACCGGGTACATAGCTCCACAGGGGATGGGCCAGGGGCGGGCCGAGGGGCAGGACGCTGATGACCCCAAGGGCGAAGACCACGCCGAGCAGGGCCCCGGGCCAGGCCAGCGGCAGGCGGGGCGGCTGCGCGCCCCGGGTGAAGGCGACGAGGCCGGCCAGGATCAGGAGGTGCAGGACGGCGAACAGCAGGCCGAGGTCCGCGCGGTTGGCGCCGAACAACAGGTGCTCGGCAAACAGCAGGCCGACCACCGCCAGGGCGAAGGGGTCGGCCTTCAGCCGGCCGTCATTGGGCATAGTACTTGCGGTAGGCCCGGTAATAGTAGCCCGCGTCGCCGTAGCCGTACTTGGCCTGTTCGCGCATATCGACCTGGGTCAGGGCGACGCCGGCGATATCGGCGCCCACCGAACGCAGCAGGTCGAAGGCGGCCTGCACGGCCCGGCGCGGGGTGCGGCGCCACAGGGTCAGGAAGACCACCACGTCGGCCTTGGGCGCCAGCGAGCGGGTGTCGGCCACCGGCAGCACCGGAGCCGTGTCGAGGATCACGAACTCGAAACGGCTCTTCAGGTCGGTGAGCAGGTTGGTCATGGCCTGACCGCCGAACAGGTCCTTGGGCGTGAAGCTGGACCGCGCCAGCGGCAGGAACCAGGCGCCCGAGGCGCTGTCGAGCACCAGGGCCTGATCCAGGGTCGCCTTGCCGGCCAGCACTTCCATCAGGCCCACCGCCGGTTCATGGCCGAGCAGGCGGTTGATGTTGCGGCGGCGCACGTCGCAGTCGACCACCACGGCGCGGCTGCCCGACATGGCCATGGCCCGGCCCAGGCAGAAGGCGGTGGTGGTCTTGCCCTCGCCGGGCAGGGAGGAGGTCACCGCGATCACCCGGACGGGCTTGTCGACGCGCGAATAGACGATCGAGGTGCGCAGGTTGCGGAATGCCTCGGCGAAGGCCGACAGCGGCCGCTCGACCACCATCTCGGCGGGCGATTGGGGGGCGCCGCCCTTGATGGCCATGGTCGAGGACAGCAGGGGGATCGAGCCCAGGCTGGCGACGCCCAGGAGGCGCTCGACGTCTTCGGAGGTGGCGATGCCGCTGTCCAGGGCTTCGGCCAGGAATACCGCCGCGACGCCGGCAGCCAGGCCGAACAGGGCGCCCAGGGCCAGGTTCAGGCCGAGCTTGGGAAAGCTGGGGTCGCTGGGGATCTTGGCGTGGGACACCACGCGCGCGTCGGAATCCTCCATGCCCTGCTGGGTGGTGGTTTCCTTGAAGCGGTTCAGGAAGCTCTCGTAGAGGGTGCGCACCGAGGTGGCGTTGCGCTCCAGCTCGTTCAGGCGGACGGCGGCGGTGTTGTTGCCGGCCAGGGTGCCGCGGGCGTGGCCCAGGCTGCCCTGGATCGAAATGACCCGCTGGCGGGCGACATTGGCCTGGGCGTCCAGGTTGGAGATGGTGCGGTTGATCTCCTGCTGGATCTGGGCGTCGATGTCGACCATCTGCCGGTCCACGCGCTGCACCTCGGGGTGGCGCGCGCCGTAGCGGGTCTGCAGGTCGGCCAGCTTGCCGCTGACCTCGGCGCGCTGCTGGCGCAGCTGCTTGACCACATCGGAGTCCAGCGCGGCCCCGACGTCCTCGCCGGTCGAGCCGTTGGCCAGCTGCTGGCGGGCGGTGCGGACCTTGGCTTCCTGCTCGGCCTGCTGCGCCTGGGCCAGGGCCAGCTGCTGGTTGAGGTTGGAGACCTCCTGCTCGGTCAGGTTGGAGCCCACCGCGCCGATCAGGCCGGTCTGGGTGCGGTAGGTGGCCACCGCGTTCTCGGCCTGCTCCACCTGGGTGCGCAGCTGACCCAGCCGGTCGTCCAGCCAGCCGCTGGCCTGCTTGGTGGCGTCGAACTTGGCCTCGAGCTGCTCCAGCAGATAGTCCTGGGCGAAGGTGTTGGCGATGTCGGAGGCCTTGGGCCCGTTGGTCGAGGTGAAGTCGATGGCGATGACGTAGGTCAGGCCCGAGCGGCTGACCTTCAGGCGCCTGAGCACCCGGTCGACGACGCCGTCGAACGCCTTCCTGTCCTCCAGGACCTTCTGGTCGGCCAGGGCCTGGCCGGACAGCTGCGGCGCGGCGGAATGGAACAGCTGGCCCGGGGCGGCCATCACCGTGGCGAACATCGACGGCTTCTTCAGCCTGCCGTTGAACTCGGGGTCCTTGTCCAGGTGCAGGTGCTGCACCACGCGGCTCGCCAGGGAGCGCGACTTGAGGATCTCGACCTCGGTGTCCACGGCGCTGGAATCCGCAGGCAGGCCCGAGAGCACCTCGTCGATCTTGCTGACGTCCCGCTTGCGGGTGTCGATCATCACATAGGAGGTGGCCGTGTAGCGCGGCGTCTGTTGCAGGGTGAAGACGAGCACCGCCGCCAGGACCAGGACGAAGGCGGCCGCGAACAGGCGCAGCCGCCTTCTGAAGGTCGCGATCAGCTGCAGCGGATCGCGTTCCGAGTCGGAAGGGTTGGACCTCAGGGTCGGCAGGATGCGCTGAATATTCATGCTTTTGACCGACTGGAGGAGCCTGGGATCAGAACTGCAGGGTCGTCGACGCCATGACGCGGTTGACGGTGTACTTGGGACCCTTGGCGGCGCCCGAGGAATCCTGGTCCAGATAGACGTAGGACACGCTCACGCCGACAAGGCGGTTCAGCAGATACTTGACGCCGACCGAGGCGCTGGTGCTGCGGTCCTTGCGGGCCACGTTGTGGTAGTCGTCGTTCTCGAGGCCGACATGGCCGGTGAGGATGACGTTGCGCAGCAGCTCGTGGTCGGCCTGCAGGCCGACGATCTCGGCGATGTAGGCGGGCGAGCCGGCCACCGCCGCGTCCTGGAAGGCGCGCGAGCCGTTCAAGGTGATGGTCGTCAGCTGGGTCGGGAACCACTCCACCAGGGCCTTGGCGCTGAGGCCGGAGATCGAGCCGAAGGTCGAAGCGAAGTCCTGCTTCAGGTAGCCGACCTCGACTTCGCCGCGCGTCACGTGGCTGATATCGAAGTTGGCGCCGACGTGCACTTCGCTGCCCTTGGAGTTGCGGTCGGTGCTCACCGACGGCGGCGTCAGGCTGTAGCGGTGCTCGTTGTAGGCGGCGTCGACGAACACGGCGGTGGCCGGGCTGACGGCGTATTCCGCCTTGCCGGAAACGGTCGAGATATGGTGGTCGCGGTCGTTCTCGAACACCGAGGCGCCGGCGCCGTCCCGGCCGTTCTGGTAGTCGAGGTTGGCGTAGTCGTAACGCGCCGACAGGCGCACGCGGTTGAGTTCCTGCATGCCGCCGACGAAGGCGTTGCTCTGGGTGTAGCGGATCGGGTGGGCGGAAACGTGCGAGGTGTTGGTCGAGGTGCGCGGCTCGGTGAAGTAGCCGGTGTCTCCGCCGGCGTTCAGGTTGCCGTGGCCGGCGCCCAGGCGCCCGGCCCCGCCGACCTGCCAGTCGGTGGTGCTTTCGGAGTTGTGCTTGGAATACTGCCGCGACGCCGAGCGGGCGTAGGCCTGCAGCTGGTTGCGCGACCAGTTCGACGTCAGGTCCACTTCGGGATTGATGGTGAAGATGGTGTCGGCGCTCTTGGCGGTCTGCGACGCGTAGATGTTGTCGTTCGCCTCCACGCCCGCCGCCAGCTTGGGCAGGCCGGTGAAGGCGCCCAGGGGCACGGGGAAGGGCTCGTACCCGGGGTGAGGGCGCTGCAACACGCTGACGTTGCGGTCGCGGGCGAACATGCTCTGCGAAGGTCCGTCGGCCAAGGCCTTCTGCTGCGCCATGGCGGGAGCCACCGCCAGAAGCGTTACGCCACCCAAGATCACTCCGGACAAAGCCCTAGCCATGCCGCCCCCTTTGATTTCTGCCTGGAAAATAGACGCCCCCGCGCCTGCCCGATCGATACCCCCGTCGGGCGGAGCCTTTAGTGGGGCGTGTAGTCGGTGCCGCCGCCGCCGCCGCCAGCGGCGCCGCCGCTGCTCGAGGAGCTTGCCGCCACCGCAACCGCATTCGAGCCCGTGACGATGGGCGCGGAATTGGTGTTCGTGTTCGTGTTCGTCGCGGCGG